>JBDTJV010000326.1:0-2811 GCA_039935675.1 Ginsengibacter sp.
ATTTAAAGTTCCGGTTTTGACAAATATAGATCCGCTGTCAGAAAGATAATAGTTACTAATGGTCCCCGTTCCGCCAGTCGGCAATATATTTTTGATACGATCCATTCCAAAGTCATTCTTCATTTTATTCAGAATAAAAACAAAATCTTTTGGCGAAAAAAGATCGTACCTGCTAAGACCCGAACCATCTACCCAACCAGGTTTTTGAGGCATCAGGTTGTAATCCGTTTTTAATAAAGAATCAATTATTTTTCGGTCATTCATTGTGCCTAATAATTTTTCACTCACCATTAGTAAACTTTGCTCTGCAAAAAAATTATCACTTCGATGCATCATGGGTTTTAGGAGTGAATCGGTGGGCTGGGAGTAAATAATAGTATAATCCTGGATTTTGGGTGGCGCGTCCACATACGACCATTCACCAATGTTTTTATGAAGGGTATCTTCCAGCAACTTAATAAAAGTTTGATCATGAAGATGAGATGCAGAATTTGAAAAAGTTTTGAATGGAACTATCTGCGAGGTGAATTCTGTTTTAGAATGATACATTCTTGATGAATGCAATGTATAAAATGAATTGTCTTCAAAAGGCCGCACAATTTCAAAATATTTATCAGCTCCTTTTTTCAAGATTGTATTATTCCATTGAATAAAATAATTATAAAAAAAGGGTGGACTAACTGCAACCGTATCTGCATCAAGATAAAACTTCACCACGTTTCCATAAATAGGCATCTCACTTCGTTCTGCCGAATAATCGCCCAGGTAATCATCCCAGGCCCAACCTTCACCCAAAGGTGTAAATCCAGGGGCAGTTCGATCTAATACATAATTTATAGTTTTTGATTTATTCAAAAAATCAAAGACTGGTTGATTCTTAAATTCAGGTAATAAAAAGGAAGGATCACCCGTTCCGATAAAATCTACCGCACCGTTATCCATTCTGTATCTCAATCCGACCAAACTATCACCCAAATATTTCATTGCCGCATAACACGTAGCCAGTTTTGTATTACTCGCGGGTGTGAAATATTTTTCTGCATTGTGATTGTACCAATATTTTCCTTTAGCGGGTTCGTAAATACTTATTCCGGTATGTGCATTTATAAAAGCCGCCTGGTTCAAGATTTCTTTGCTTGCCGAGCGGCTAATTTTGTTTGAAACAGTACAAGAAGAAAATAAAAGAATAATAAATATGAATAAAAGAGGCATGTATTTTTTCATTGCTCAAAAGTCAAATAAAAACATCTTTTGTACAAAAAATAATAAGTGCGCAAAAAGAAGAACTTAGAAAATTTAGTTTTAAAATAAAACAGTATGTGATATTAACGAATCTTTTGGTGACCGTTTCATTAATTTCGTTTTATCAATTTAATTTGAATATTTATTAAAACAACAATTATGAAAAGATGGATCATCATTATGTTATTGCCATTATGTTTTAAAGCAAAAGCCCAGGACCAAACTGAGGACAATCAAATGCAAAAAGGGGGTTTTCAAAAGGAAAAATTGTTTACCGGCGGGAGTGCTAATTTGGGTTTTGCTACAGGTAGTACTATGTTGGGTATTACCCCTCAATTGGGTTATAGTGTTACCAACTGGTTAGATGCCGGCATTAATTTTAATCTTAATTATTTATCTCAGAGAGATTATTTGACAAATGATAAGATCCGCCAAACTACCTATGGCCCAGGTGCGTTCGTCAGGGTGTTTCCGGTCAATTTTCTTTTTGCTTCTGCCCAATTTGAGCATAATTTTATTCATCAGAAATATATCAGCTCAACCTTCCCGGATCAGGTAAACGCTTTGGATGCTAATAGCTTTTTAATAGGTGCTGGCTATGCCGGTGGAAGACAGAAAGGAGGAAATACTTATTATTATCTTTCCATCATGTGGGATGTTGCCGGTGATCCTAATTCGCCTTATGTTGACCAGTATGGCCGCAGCAGTGCAGTAATACGGGCCGGTTACAATATCGGGTTGTTCCAGGGAAAGAACAAGAACAACGGGAACAACGGTGACAATGGCGGTTACAGGTAATACTATTTCTTTTCTTATTACCAGGAAATTAAAATGAATTTTTATTTGTTCCCGCGTTCATATAATCAAAATATTTTCTAAAAGAGGATCGCTTTATGAGGCCCTCCTTAATTTTTAATTGAATGATTGAAATCTAATTTTAATTTTCGTTGTATTTGGGATTGATAAGAATAGAAATCACTTGTAAATATTCGTTTACTATAACATTGATGAATAAACTTTTGTAAAGCCCGACAGAGATGGATGAATTAGTAACAGTAATGGCTAAACGTTATTAGCGTAGTAAAGTAACACTTCCTTTCTTAGAAATAGTCTTGCCAAGGTAATCTGTTCCCTGTGCTATCCATACAAACACGCCTGGATCCTGCGGCCTTCCTTTGAAAGTTCCATCCCAACCTTCGTTAATGGTATTTGTAGAATAAATCAATTGCCCAAGCCGGTTATAGACTTTAAAATAATCCAATGATTTCATACCTATGGGAATCGGCCTGAATATATCGTTTCTTCCATCCCCGTTCGGCGTGAAGGCATCAGGAACATACAGGTCTGGCTTTAATTTATAAACCGTTACGTCAATTGTATCGACAGCAGTGCAGCCAGCGTTGCTTGTTACTTTTAGAATAAATTCCTGGCTATTACCAAGCAGAGCCACTGGATTGGCAATATTCTCGTTATTCAAACCTTCACCTGGCGACCAGGTATAAAAATCTCCACCAGTCCCATTTAATTGCAAAGGTTGATCCGCCACGATAGAGGTATCTCTTGGACCTG
>JBDTJV010000327.1:0-5556 GCA_039935675.1 Ginsengibacter sp.
TCATCCTCATTATCTGTAAACTTTTCCCAGCTATTTTCTTAACTGTTATTACTTAAAACAGGGGTCAAAGAATTCCCTGGTATAAGAAAAAATAATATTTCTGTAGTATAATTACTACATTTAATCTTCTTTTCTGCTATCCCTATCATTTTTATTTTCATTGGTAAACCTTTATAAAATGGATCCTCAAAAAGTAAATGGGTTGGACTATTTCCTGCCACAAACAATCGACGAAGTAATTTGGCTCGTAAATGATGCGGTAGCCAAAAACGAAATCATCTGTGTTCGTGGGGCAGCCCATTCTTTCCCGCTTATCGATACACTCGAAAAAGGTTCTACAGGCGGCAGGCCTTACAAATATGTAATGTTGAGCAATATGGATAATGTTTGTTTTTTAAACAATGGCCTGGTAAAAGCAGAGGCTGGTTGCCATCTTGGTCCAGATCCATGGGACCCAGTAGGCGTTTCCACTAAAGAAAACTCTCTGTGTTATAAGCTCAATGACAAGGGGCTTGCGCTACCCGATCTTGGGGGCATTACCCATCAAACCATAGGCGGTTTTTTAAGTACGGCTTCTTCCGGCGGGTCTACCAAATTTTCTTTTGAAGATGCTTTAATGAGCGTTGATATTGTCACCTGCGAAGGAGGAGTAGCTACTTTAAAAACATTCACCAGGCCGGCCGATGGCAACGAAGATGATCGGTTTTACGGTGCAGGCATTGCTACCATGGGTTTGTTTGGTGTTATTGTTTCCGCTACGTTTAAATGCGTGCCTAAATTCTACATCACCGGCGATGAAGCCACCACCTCTGAAGCCGATTGCGAAATAGATCTTTTTGGCAACGGCACTACAGGTAATCCTTCAAAGCCCAGCCTGGAAACCTTTTTTAAAACAACAGACTACACCCGGCTGATGTGGTGGCCCCAGGAAAATGTACACAAAATGGTGGTATGGAAAGCAAGCCAGGCATCCGAACAGGAGGCGATCGAATGGGCCCAAAATGCTTATCAAAAAATGGGCAAAACACCACAAAACCCAAATTCTCTAAAACCTTACGAGGAGGTACCTTATGTTTTTAATAGTCCGACGCTGGCTACATTGGGCGCTGATTTTTTATTTACAGCCATAGGCAGGTGGCCCGGCTGGCTCCATGATCTGTTGGGAGACACCAAGGAATGCTCTGATATCCAGTCAATCGTTGACACGATGTTTTATCCTGTGATATTGCCTAAAATACTTGATCTGTTTGTGACGATAGATAAGCCGGATAATACAAACAAGGGACCACAGCTTTTTTCAGACGAAGGGTGGACAGGACTTCCAATGGACAACCAGATGAGTGATAAATTAATGCCAGTTTGGTTTACCGAACTCTGGATAGATATATCTAAATCGCAGGAGGTAATGAAAGATCTGCTTGATTTTTACAATCAAAGTACAGACAACACCGGGGCATTTAGCTGCG
Source organism: Ginsengibacter sp. (assembly GCA_039935675.1). Classification (GTDB taxonomy): domain Bacteria; phylum Bacteroidota; class Bacteroidia; order Chitinophagales; family Chitinophagaceae; genus Ginsengibacter. The sequence continues at coordinate 1,467 of JBDTJV010000327.1, forward strand.
AAATTTATCCGGCCAAAAGCAATAACTTCTGGCTGAGCCCATCCTACAAAATAGATGTGATACGTATTGATGTTTTTTGGTTTGGTAACAATACAGGCGACCCTGTAGCATTTTATCAAAGATTCTGGACTCAATTACAAAAATATAATTTTCGTCCACACTGGGCTAAATACCTGCCCGACAGCAAAGGCGATCAAGGCGTAAAATACCTGCAGAATAATTATCCAAAATGGAATAACTGGAAGGCCCTGAGAAATCAATTGGATCCGAAACAGGTTTTTGTAAATGATTACTGGCGTGATCACCTGGACATTGAAGCTCTATAAAAAATCAATGGGAGCGGTTAAACGTTTTTTTTACAATTTAATAAATGCTTAATTATGATACAGCCTGCAGCCAACGGCTTATACCATCCAGCCAATGAAACCGATATTGTTGACCTGGTTGAATACGCGATACAAAATAAATTACAAGTAAGAGTAAGAGGAGCAGCACAATCTGTTGCTGAGAGCGTGTATGCCGATGGGTATGATGCAGCTTCCGGAACTTTCGGTAAAAATATTAATATTGAACTGGACCAGATGAGGGACGTCACGTTTGGAGATGGCAACAACCAGGTTACGGTTGGCGGTGGTTGTAATCTTGGCACCGATCCGTTTGATCCTGCCGGTGTTTCGCAATTATCTGACGATAAAAATTTATTTTTTCAGTTGAATGAGAAGGGGCTTTCAATACCCAATGTAAGCGGCGCCATTCACCAAACAATTGCCGGTTTTATTTCAACAGGTTCTTCTGGTGGCACTATGCAACATTCATTTGAGGATTGTATTCTGTCTATCCGCATTATTGATGGCACAGGCAAAATAAATATCTTCAACAGAAGCGATAATCCTGCTGATCCTTTTTATGCCATCCCTGTTTCGATGGGCCTGCTGGGTATTATTACCCAGGTTACGCTGCAATGTGTACCTACATTTAATATTATTGGTCAACAATCCACTACCCTGGTTGCTGACTGTGCGTATGATTTTTTTGGACCGGGCAGTAATGACAAACCTTCGTTAGAAACCTATATCCGGGAAACAGAATTCTCACGCATTTTATGGTGGCCTATCCAATCGCTAAAACGTGCTATTAGCTGGAAGGCCAAAACCATGGAGCCCGGTGATTATACCGCAGGCACAGGAAGCCCGGATAGCTTTAAACCGAAACCGTATCAGCCCATGTTTCCGGCATTGCTTGGAAGTACTCTACCTTCAGAAGGAGTTGCGGTTACAGGGTTTCAGCTCATCGCTACGTGGCCCGACTGGTTATATACCCTGTTAGGCAACAGCAGCGCCGAAACCAGCTTTAAAGAAAAATTGATTGAACTGGGGATAGAAAAAGCATTTCCTTATTTTTATCCGTTGCTCACCGATTTTTATTTTCCTGTAAACACAAGCACCGACCCTCCACAGGTTTTTTGGGATAACTGGCTTAACAGTTTACCCATGGATAAAGTAGAATACAGCAGCAATTTATTTAATCTTGCCTATAGCGAAATGTGGGTACCGGCTGACAAGGCGATGCAATTGGTAAATGTGCTGGAAGCTGATTATAATCAAAAAGGATATAGCGCCACAGGTTTTTATACAGTAGAAATTTTGGGCGCCAAAAAAAGTGATTGCTGGCTAAGTCCCGCTTATGGCAGCGATGCTGTAAGAATAAATATTTTATACTTTCAAAAATCTACCGTCATACCTGCTGATTTTTTTCAACAGTTCTGGGATTTATTAAGTACAAATAATATTCCTTTCAGACCACATTGGGGTAAGGCGCTTCCAGCTACTATTGATTTAAATGCCAACTATCCGAAGTGGAGCGATTGGAAAGCGCTAAGAGATCAAATGGATCCTCACCAGGTTTTTTTAACGGCTTATTGGAATGGGCGACTTGGATTAACTTAAATATTGTTTCACCTGAGTTATATCTTCTTTAGCGGATTATCTTTGCAAATAGGGAATGCCTTAATGTTTTAAACACAAAAGATGAACAGGGATAATAACAAGGCAACAAATAAAATACTTGCCAGAACGCTGGTAAAAAAGCCATTACATTTCTGGAACACCATCATCAATATAGGTATTGATACATATACAAACGATTTTGACAAAAAGCGTACCCGGCTTATCAATGGAATTTGCAGTTGGGCTTTTGTAATATATTTAATTTATGTTATAACTTATGCCACTGATGAAAGCGTAAAGTTTGTATTTTATGAGAGCCTTTTGGGAGTTATTGGTTATGCCATACCGATTGTTATAAATTATTTCAAGAAGCATAACCTGGCTTGCCACTTCTTTACTATTTTCAATCTTTTTTTTTATTTGGAACAAAGTCTGTCCGGCGGCAGGGTAACCGGAGTTGAGTATATTTTTGTGCCTTGCAGCGTAACGGCCATGTTGTTTTTTAAAAAGCCGCCATTGGTGTTTTTTTATTTTGTGATGAACATGCTTTTTTTTGGTCTTGCAAAATTTTCTTTTTCACATTTACAGCCCTTGTTTGTTTACAACAATGAGGCTCATTCTATTTATATCGCCAATCACATTACGATGTTTGTCATTCTTTTTATGATTATATATTACTATAAATCAGAAAATGCAAGACAGGAAAAATTACTGGCATTAAAAAATGAAAGCCTTACCCGGGAAAAGCAAAAATCAGATAACCTCTTGCTGAATATTCTTCCTGTTGAAACAGCAGAAGAATTGAAGCGAACCGGCACCGCAAAATCCAGGCGCTTTAATATGGTAACGGTTATGTTCACGGATTTTAAGGGATTTACCAAAATATCAGAAAGGCTTGATCCGGAAAAACTGGTTGGTGAAATAGATCGCTATTTCAGTTATTTTGACGAGGTAATTATGAAACACGATCTTGAAAAAATAAAAACAATTGGCGACTCCTATTTATGCGTAGGAGGAATGCCCGAAGAAAGCAATTCGCATGCCGACGACGTAGTTTTGGCTGCGCTTGAAATACAGGAATTTATGCAGCAGCAAAAAAACAATAGCCATGATGGACTTTTTTTTGAATTGCGCATTGGCATACATACCGGACCGGTTGTAGCGGGAATTGTAGGTACTAAAAAATTCGCTTACGATATTTGGGGCGATACAGTAAACACGGCTTCGCGTATGGAAAGCACTGGCGAGGCTGGTAAAGTAAATATTTCAGGAACTACTTATCAATTGGTAAAAGACAATTTCACGTGCCTGCCTCGTGGAAAAATTGCTGCAAAGGGCAAAGGAGACGTGGATATGTTCTTTGTTGAAAATGAAAAAAACAGGGCTTCAATAAATTGATTGAAATTGAAATCCGCAGCAGGTGTTGGGATAAGAAAACAACTATCGTGGATAATTTATCCTTTACAAATCTTCCATTTTTTTCTTTTCCAACTATTAAATTTTTCAATAACATTTTGTAATTAATCTCTAACCCCGCTTTGAAATTTTTGAATTGATTTTATAAGCCAAACCTTTCATGCTTTAATCCACCTCTACCTGGGAATAAACTTACTTTGGTGTAGGTGCATGGTTACAAGCTTTACCTGCCCGGGCTGTTTTACAATTAAGGAATTGAAATATGATCGATGGAACTAATAGTTAACCCGCTGCTCTTCCCGTTCAATCTATTTAGCTCTCACGAATTTCCTTTTTGGTAACTAACAGTCACCGGCCGGTAATACGCAAAAGATGTAAAGGATGGACATGTGTTCTCCGATATCAATCAAAAGGAAGAGGTCGATACCAATACCTACTTCCATACAAATCTTTTTATCCTCTGAGAGTTTATACTTCACATCGAAACATTTAATAGTTATCTAGCACCCAATATTAGGACCGTATTTTCTTAATTTTACAGCGGATAAAAAATTAAACCCTGAAAGAATTATGAAGGAGTTGCCTCTCAATTCTACCTCTGAAAAAAATCCGGAATCCGAAGACGAGGGTTCACCTATTCGCAAAGGCCTGGTGTTTACTATCGTCGCTTTAGCGCTGCTGATGACAACGGTAGATTCCACTATTGTCGCTACAGCACTTGATACCTT
>JBDTJV010000328.1:0-4478 GCA_039935675.1 Ginsengibacter sp.
TCCATGTTATCAACATTTTTCATCTGGCAAATGTATAAATAATAAAATTAGGTTGAAAGTATGTTGCAAAATAATAGTAGAAAGGTTTAGTATTTTCTGCGTTTTAGGGATTCGTTAGCTTAATCCAATATGAGCCCCCTTGTTTGAAGGTTTAAATTGTTTAGTTTGTTAAGTAAAAAAAGATAATAAAAGTTGATTTACTGTATTTTTTGCTTTTTCCGCGGTTCGGAAGAATGACTTTCGCAGTCATAATTAAAAACCAGAATCAGTAACAATTTGTCGAATAATACATTAGGCTATCCCGAAAGTTATTGTACAACCACTAATCGTAATTTTTAAATCCTATCTTATTTCTCGGTGGTAATGGTGTTTGTTGCTTCTCGATTAATTCCTTGAGCACAATAAATATATTTTCAATGTCATGATTGTTTCCTTTTACTTCTTTTTTAAGTTTGGCAAGTTGCAGCAAAATTTCCTTGTGGGTCAATGCATACTTTCTCATGTTTGTAAATACTCTTATGATCCTGATGTTTACTTATATTGCTGTTGTACTATTTAAAATACTAGACAACATTGCAACGCCTTGCTCGGTAAAAGCCATTGGCATATACCTTGTACCTCCCCAACTTGAGGTGCCAATTTGGCTCCTCAAGTTCTCAAACTCTTTCGTTGTAAGTTCAAACATAAAATCCTTGGGAAATCTAATTATATTGCACTTTACCTGCTTTTTCAATTGTTTTGTTTCTACTCCGTACATCTCAGCCAGATCCTTGTCGAGCATAACTTTTTCACCGCGGATAACATATATCTTATTAAGAATCTTTTGTTCTGCAACCAAAACCTGTAATTCTTTTTTTGCCATCGCATTCATTTATTTTAGTAATATAATTCTTACCAGAAATTGGGGGTTATAAACTGTAGCCTCCAATAAAATTTATCGAATCTATTATAAGATTTAAAATAAGAATATTTGCTGAATAAAATCCTAATAAAAGTGATTCATTGCCTATTCCGTCAGCCTCTTCTCAAAATATTTCAAGATCTTCACGCAAAGCCAATAGGCTATGAGCACACCGGCTGTATCAGCGGCCCAGTCCAGCAAATCAAAATCGCGGCCAGGAATATAATATTTCTGAAGAAATTCAACCGTAATTCCCCATACGATGGCCGCCAAAGAAATTCTTTTTAAAAAATTTATTTTTTGTTGATGGGAAAATGAGGATTTAAAAAAAGGCAGGAAAAAGAAAAAAGTAAGTCCGCCAAACAAGCCGGCATGAACTACTTTATCAAAATTGGGAATTGAATCCAGCCAGCCTACTTTCGGTACATCACTTCCGGGCATCAGCGTCAAAATGTCTACAATAAAAAACCAGGCAATGCCTGGCAAAAAACTTTTATGCTTGATCTCGTTATTTTCCATCTTTTGAAAAGTAATCAGGAAACCAGCTTTTCATAGGCCTCTGCATCCATCAAATTATTTACATCTTCGGGATTGTCTACTTCCATTTTCACCATCCAGCCTTCTCCATATGGATCGGAATTTACTTTTTCTGGCTGACTTTCTAATATTGGATTTACGTCTGTAATCGTACCTGACACTGGCAGAAATAAGTCGCTGACAGTTTTTACGGCTTCGACCGTGCCAAAAACAGTCTCTGCCTCTAGCCTTTTGCCTTTTGTGTCTACTTCCACATATACGATATCCCCAAGTTCGTTTTGCGCAAAATTGGTGATACCAATCGTGGCGATATTACCATTTAAAGAAACCCATTCGTGGTCTTTTGTGTATTTTAAATCGGGAGGAAAATTCATAATTTATATTTTAGTTGTAGAAGGCTGCAAATTAATATTTTTATTGATAGTTCTTTAATTCCTTCTTTTTTAAGATAGTTATTTTCATTCTGATATCGTTCACCGGCCGGTTATGCTTGTCTTTAGCAGTTGAAGCAATTTTGTCAATAACATCGAGCCCTTTTACCACCTGGCCAAAAACGGTATAATTCATATCCAAAAAAGGCGACCCGCCAAGGGTCCTGTAAATTTTACGATGATTTTCAGGAATGAGTATTTTAAATCTTTCTTGAATTTTATCCAACTCTTTATCATTAAAAGTTCGTCCATCAACGATATAAAACTGGGTAGAGCTACTGGCTTTTTTCGGATTGGCATTGTCACTTTCACGAGCCATGGCTAAAGCTCCTTTTTCATGAAAAAGCGAAGTATCGAATTCTGCGGGAATAGTATATCCTAATCCACCTTCTCCAAAAACCTGGTCTTTTTTTGCATTTTTGCTATCAGGATCGCCGCCTTGTATCATAAAGCCTTTAACAACGCGGTGAAATAAAAGCCCATCATAAAAATGTTTTTTTACCAGTTTTAAAAAGTTGCCGGTAGTCAGGGGCGTTTTATTGGACAACTTTGCAATCATTGTTCCTGAGTCAGTTTCAATTTTCACAAAAGTTTGATGAGCGATATTATTCCCTGAGTTCCTGGAAGCAGTACATGAAATTAAAAAAACGAAAAAAGCCAAATAGTACAATTTCTTCATTCTAAAAATTTTTAAAGGGTTCGCCGATGTTTTCAAAGTAAAGCAATATGTGATCTTTCAAAAAATTTTCCTGTTCCATCATATTATACTGAGGCAATTCTTTGAGCTGTTTAAAATGTGGCCATTTATCCTGGTCATAATCTTCAATTTCATAATAACCGCTTTGGCTTAGCAAAGTGCAAACCGCCACGTGCATCAGGTCTTGTTTTTGTTCTTTGGTAAATTTTTTCTGACTACTGAAATTGCCGATTTCCTGGATGCCGATTAAGAACAGAATAGTTTCTACGTCGGGTTTTTTCCCAAATTTATCAACGAATTGCTTTTCTAATTTCCACCAGCGGGATTGTAAATCGTCCTGTGCATTCATGCGGCAAAGATAGCTGAGATGACTATTTTGAAAAAAAGTTGGCCAAAACATTTGCAAGTTTTAATTCCATTTCCTATTTTCGCGGCATCAAAAAAACTGCATCTATGAAAAAAAGTTATGTATTCGCCATTCTAATTAGCATTAGCTTCTTCTACTAGCAGTCAGACGGAAAATTACACTTATTTCCAAACCATTGTTTACGATATTCATCCTAACTCTTAAAACTATTTTATGAAAACTTCTTTTTTAATTCCTTTTTTTATTCTGACATGTTATTCCTGTACTAAAAAACCAGATAAAGCAGCTTTTCCCAATCCCGGAGTAAGCATTCATTATGTTGATCAAAAAGAAAATGATTTGTTTGGAAGTGGCATCAATGGGTACGTAAAAGAAAATGTAAGAGCTTACAGCATGATCAATGAAGAAAAATCTATTGATTCAGGTATTGATCTGCAAAAAGGTAACAAAATAGTTTACAGTCCTTACAAATGGGGAAATGCATATAATGAAGATACGGGTGACAGTGTTTTTGTAGCTACATTTATTCTGCCGGTTACAAAAATAGACTACAAAACAGAGCATTATTTTACTACACTAATTGATTTAAAGGAAGGAGTGGAAGATACCATGCGGGTTTTTGTCAACTCAAGAAAAGCTATTGATTCACTTTGGTATAATCGTCAACTGCTTTACGTCAATCCTTATTGGCCGGAAGTGTATGATATGCGTAAAATAATAACAATACAGAAAGAAGATTAAAGGTTTCATACAGTCGGGACGCTTAATTTACGCCTTTGAGAAGTATCTATTGAAAAATGGTTCTTCGGGTTTTCACTACCATCTAAACTCTCAACCACTAAACCCTTCCTATATTTGCAACCAAAATATAACATCGGATGTTACAGGTAAATTTTATAAAGGCAAACAGGGAAGCAGTTTTAAAAGGTTTGGCAAAAAAATATTTTTCAGAAACTTCTTTGGTGGATAAAATCATTTCCCTGGATGATGAAAGAAAAAAATTGCAATTTGAACTCGATGAATTGCAGTCAAAAATAAATACCGCTTCAAAAGATATCGGTAAATTAATTTCCTCAGGAAAAAAAACGGAAGCAGAAGAAAAAAAACAGGAAGTAGCGAATTTGAAATTGTCTTTGCAGCCTGTGAATGAAAAATTATCTGAAGTAGAAAAAAATCTTCATGATGATTTAATCAAATTACCAAACCTTCCACACGCTTCCGTTCCACAAGGAAAAACATCGGAAGAAAATGAAATAGTAAGAGGCGGCGGAGAAAAACCGACGCTTCCAAAAAATGCTTTGCCTCATTGGGAACTGGCAAAAAAATATGACCTGATCAATTTTGAATTGGGAAATAAAGTGACTGGCGCAGGGTTTCCTTTTTACAAAAATAAAGGTGCAAAACTACAGCGCGCATTAATTCAATATTTTCTGGATTATAATACTGCAGCAGGTTATACAGAATATGAACCGCCATTTATGGTAAATGAAGCGAGCGCTTATGGAACCGGTCAATTGCCCGATAAAGAAGGACAAATGTACCAGG
>JBDTJV010000329.1:0-9857 GCA_039935675.1 Ginsengibacter sp.
AGGTAATTGCCGCAAGTATGACCACTTTCTGAAGCCGCAAATTTTCTTTTACTGTTATCAAGCCTTTGTGTTTTAACAGGTGCAAAATAAGATTTAGAAATCAATATATTTACTTGTTTACTATCCCTGGTATTTTATGAAAATAACATTTAGACTGAATTCGGTAAACTATTGAAGGTGGGCAGCCCTGCTTGTTATCATTGCGTAACTTTACTCTGCAATTTAAGCAAGTCAAAATTGTTTTCTTTGTAAATCAATTAGCCAATAGACATTAGGTGCTAAGATCGGTTAACACACAATAGAACCAACTCAGTATTTTATAGAGCTCCTTTAGCACAAAACTTTCCCTAGGAGCGAACTCATAAGTTCAATCTTTGCTTTCTACCCATAAAACGTTCCTATGAAACGAAAATAACCATATCTGTTTCGCTTACTACCGGTTCCAAACTTTCGGTTTCTTATCCCACAGAAATGTTTTATAATTACATCTAAATAATATCACGATTAAAAAAAACAAGAAAGAATTCATTTGTAAAAAAGAAATCATTTTTTGTTTGAGGGTACTCCATTTACCTTTCACCATATTTTTCTTTGTTAACAAATGGTAATAGCTAAATTTGTATCCATGCGCAAAACCCTTAATATTCTTGCCAGTTCATTTCGTCTTACCATGCAGGAACTGATGGTAAATAAGTTGCGAACTTCTCTTTCACTAATTGGGATTTCTTTTGGCATCTTTTGTATCATAGGTGTTTTAGCAACCGTCAACAGCCTGGAAATGAATATTCAAAACCAGATCAAAAGCCTGGGGACTAATACTATTTATATTGATAAATGGCAATATTTTACCAGTGGCGCTGATTATCCCTGGTGGAAATTTGTAAATCGTCCGGAGCCTACATTTAATGAAGTAAGTTTAATTAAGGAACGCAGCCAGTTGGCCAGCAATGTTGCTTTTATTATAAATGACCGGGTAAATATTGAATATAAAAGTTTCGCGCTGGAGGGAGTACAAATGTATGGTGTAAGCGAGGAAGAAAATGATGTGCAGCCGATTACTACGGAATACGGCCGTTTCATTTCCGGATCTGAATTTTCTTCAGGCAGCCCGGTTGTGATCATGGGCTATTCAAATGCGGAAGATCTGTTTGGAAGTGCCGAATTGGCTATCGGTAAAGAAGTAAGCGTAAAGAAGCATAAAGCCACGATCATCGGAGTTATTAAAAAAATGGGAAAGTCTATGATAGGCTGGGATTATGATCAAAGTATCATAACGCCGTATCGTTTTGCCAGGGAATTGATCAATGAAAAAAACAGTGGGCCTAAAATAATCGTAAAAGGAAAAGCCAATGTAAGTTCACAGGCTTTGGCAAATGACCTTGAAGGCGTGATGAGATCGATCAGGAAACTGAGTCCGAAGGAAGATGATAACTTTTCTCTGAACCAGATTTCAGGCGCCAGCGACAAAGTGAGTTCTTTATTTGGCAGTATCAATATTGGTGGATGGGCCATCGGAATTTTGAGCCTCGTAGTTGGGGCTTTTGGTATTGCCAATATCATGTTTGTAACTGTAAAAGAGCGTACTCCAATTATAGGATTGAAAAAAGCGATCGGTGCCAAAAGAAGAAGCATTCTTTCAGAATTTCTTTTGGAATCGGCCACCATTTGTATTTTAGGAGGAATTATCGGTTTAATATTGGTCTATTTACTTACGATAATCCTTACCAATTTGTTCAGTTTCCCTGTATTTATTTCAGGTGGCATCCTATTTCTCGCCATATCTATTTGTATCATCATTGGAATTTTATCAGGTATAATCCCAGCATTGACGGCCGCTCGGATGGATCCTGTAGTAGCTATAAGATCTAAATAGAATACTATAGTAAACAAACAAATATTCTCTTTTTTTAACTTGTGTTTTTTACAAAAAACATACATTATCCCCGCAATCACATTTTTAATAACTTTACTTTTTTTGACAATTAATTTTTAATCTTTCTTTCAAAATAATGGTTACTCTTCTTGCAATAGAATCCTCCTGTGATGAAACGGCGGCCTCCGTTTGCCGCGATGGAATTATTTTAAGCAATATTATTTCAACTCAGAAAATTCACGAAAAATATGGCGGCGTTGTACCTGAGCTTGCTTCCAGGGCTCACTTGCAGGCAATAATTCCGGTAGTTAATGAAGCAGTAACTTCTGCCGGAGTTGAATTAAAAGACATAGAAGCTTTTGCTTTTACTCAGTCTCCTGGGTTAATTGGCGCTTTGCTCGTCGGAACTGAATTTGCAAAATCGCTTGCGCTTGCTTTTGATAAACCTTTGATCGCGGTCCATCACATGCAGGCTCACGTTCTTGCCAATTTGATTCAATCAAAAAACGGCGATTCGAAGATTCCATCGTTCCCATTTTTATGCCTCACTGTTAGTGGCGGTCACACTCAGATCGTTTTGTGCGAATCTCCCTTAGATCAAAAAATTATTGGTCAAACGCTGGACGACGCAGCCGGCGAAGCTTTTGACAAGTCAGCAAAAATTTTAGGTCTCCCCTATCCTGGCGGACCTTTGATAGACAAATATGCAAAACAAGGTATAATAAAATACCATTTTCCTGAACCAAAAATTCCAGGCCTTAATTTTAGTTTCAGCGGTTTAAAAACGGCATTCCTATATTTTACCAGGGATGAAAAATTAAAAAATGAAAATTTTGTTGAAGAAAATTTAGCAGATATCTGCGCTTCTATTCAATCGAGAATTGTTAGTATTTTATTGAACAAATTAAAGATGGCCAGTGAGCAAACAGGCATCACCGAAATTTGTATTGCCGGAGGCGTAAGTGCTAACAGTGGCTTGCGTAATTCATTTGAACAAATCGGTAAAAAGCAAGGCTGGAACACTTACATTCCAAAATTTGAATACTGTACAGACAACGCAGCTATGATCGCTATTACGGCTTATTACAAATATTTAGATTCCAGGTTCGAAGATTATTCAGTAGTACCATCAGCAAGAACTGCCTGATTCAAAATGCTTAGGAACTTTTTTTCATTATTATATTTTGTCAAAAGAAACCGGGAAAAATTCCGGTTTAATTTTGTCAGGCAAAATCCTTTGAATCTGCTGATGGGCCATAACTTCCTGGTAAAAGAATATTATTCATCCGATAATAAACACCAAGTTGCGCCCTGTGATGGGTAATCTGGTTGAGCGAATGCCGTATAGCTCCATACTTAGACCATTCGGCCAATACGTGGCCATTATTTGAAATGCTCCAGTTTGGTTTAAGATCTTCATCTTTTGCATTCTCCAAAGCCTTTTTTGAAGATTGATAATCTTCATCGAGTTTTTTCAATAAATCTTCCCTGCTGTTAATTACGGTTGGCTTATAATCTCCTTTGGCAAAATCCATCGTATCAGTTGCAAGGATGAAAGCCGCCCAACCAAACACTTCAGCAATATGGCCTGCAAGGCTTTTCATCTTCATGCTTTTTTCATGTGGTGCATAATCGCCTTTATCCGCAGGGTATAATTCAAAAAATTTCCTGGTAGTGTTATACTCGTGTTCCAGTTCGGATTTTAGTTGGTCAAGTGTATCCATAATAATTAATTTTTAGATCATAAATGTACAAATAACCCGGCATTAGAACCTGGTATTCAAAAAATTTATTTAACAAATTATATTCGGCGTGTCACCCATTTCCCCTAAAAAATTTGAAAATATTTTATCTATAATTAAAATCATTTATCTTTCAACCCTTAAAATTCGACACCCCAATTGTTATGAACATCATTACGAAGCACCCTATCAACAATCTTGGTTATAACTTTATTAAACCCCAATTTATTCCGAAAGGAAAAGACGAATATTATTTAAGAAACCAGCAAAATAAAAACGGAATTGATTACCGTCGCCTTTCCGGATCAGAAATTGAAATTCTTATCCGTAATGGAAATACCTCCGACGACTGGGGAAAGATATTTGTTTCAAAAGAATTTGATCCGGTTCTCGTAAAAAGTTCAAATTTCCATGGCTTGATCCGTATGGGAAAACTGGAACCATTTTACCTGGAATTTCATAACCTGAGAATGCAGGTAGGTATTTATAACAGTACTATTATCAGTTGCGACCTGGGAGATAATGTTTGCATAAATAATGCAGGATATCTCAGTCATTACCTCATTGGCAATGAAGTGATGATATCAAATGTGAACGAGCTGGCCACCACTGATTATTCTAAGTTTGGAAACGGAATAGTTAAAGAAGGAGAAAATGAAAATGTAAGAATTTGGATTGAAGTACGTAATGAAAACGGCGGCAGGCGGGTAGCTCCGTTCAACAGGATGCTTCCAGGCGACGCATATTTGTGGAGCAATAATCCTGAAGATGATGATTTACAAAAAAGATTCATCGAAATGACCCAGAAGGAATTTGATAATAAAAGAGGATACTATGGCACTATAGGAGACCGCTGCGTCATCAAGGATTGCGACATCATTAAAGATGTCATTATGGGAACAGATGCCTACATTAAAGGAGCTAATAAACTAAAAAATCTGACGATCAACAGCGATAAGGAAAGAACTTCACAAATTGGCGAAGGCTGTGAATTGGTGAATGGGATCGTTGGATTTGGTTGCAGAATATTTTATGGGGTAAAAGCAGTACGATTTGTAATGGCTGCTCATTCCCAATTAAAATATGGCGCTCGATTGATCAATTCTTACCTCGGAAACAATTCGACCATTTCCTGTTGCGAAGTGTTGAACACGCTTATTTTCCCCAACCACGAACAACATCATAACAATTCCTTTTTATGTGCATCAATTGTGATGGGACAAAGTAATATTGCAGCCGGGGCTACCATTGGCAGCAATCACAATAGTCGCGGCGCTGATGGCGAAATCATTGCCGGCAGAGGCTTTTGGCCGGGGCTATGCGTAAGCCTGAAACACAATTCAAAATTCGGATCTTTTGCAATACTGGCAAAAGGAGATTATTCTTTTGAGATGAATGTCAAACTGCCTTTTTGCCTGGTTAGCAATGACGTAAAAGACGACAAGTTGATCTTAATGCCTGGCTATTGGTTTCTGTATAACATGTATGCCTTAGAAAGAAATGCGTGGAAATTTGCAGACCGCGATCAACGTACGGAAAAAATCCAAAAGATTGAATTCGCCTACCTGGCGCCGGATACAGTTAATGAAATGTTTTCAGCCATTTCACTTTTAGCCAATTTAAAAATTGATAAAAATGGAAGCGCAGAAATAAAAGATATAGAAAACAGCAGCAGAAAAACGGAGGTTGTAAAAGTAGAGCAGGTATTGAAATTGTTCAAAGAACTCATTTCCTTTTATGGCACTGTTGAATTGATAAAGCATATCCAAAAAAATGAATTTGCCACTTTTGAAGAATTTAAAAAGAGTATCCCGGTAAAAATTTCGCGAAACGAATGGAAAAATATTGGCGGACAGTTAATTCCTATAACAGACGTGATCAAATTGAAAACTAAAATAAAAGATCACAAAATTAATTCCTGGAATGAAGTGCATGATTTTTACCGGCAAGCCGGGGAAGATTATGATAAAAACAAGATGGTACACGCTTTCACGTCTTTATGTGAAAATGAAAATATAACTTCCAAACAATTTACTCCTGGGTATTTTAAAGACTTATTGCAAAAAGCAGTAAGCACTAAAACCTGGATGAGCAAGAAAATTTACGAATCCCGGGCAAAAGATTATAGCAATCCATTTCGTAAAATGGTTTACGAAAACCAGGAAGAAATGAATGCGGTTATGGGGAAAATTGAAGACAACCAGTTTATCCAGGATCAATTGAAGGAGCTGGATATTTTTAAAAAAACAGTTAAAAGTTTAACAAAAACCTTTTGTGAATAATGACGGAAGATTGAGAAAATAAAATTCATAATTATTTGTTGGTTTACTACATTCAACAGCTCAAATCCTTTATAAATTCTGTTTTTTTTGATAAAGCTTATTTGTCAAAAGCTTCCTTTCCGTTCTTATAAATGAACTATTTCTTTGTTAATAGATTCTTGCTCAAAAATTATTCTCACCTCATAATTTCATCTGCTTCTTATCTTCGCAACCGTTTTACGATTTTTAAATCCCCTAAACGAAAGAAAATAATTTGTAATTTTTAGCAATGAAACAGCATCCAGAAACACAGGCGATCCGTATACAGACGCCGAATACCAATGAACAGGAACACAGTACTCCATTATTTCTTACCTCCAGTTTTCGCTTTGGGAGCTCTGAAGAAATGGAGGCAACCTTTGCCGGCGAACTAGATAAGAACATTTATTCACGATTTGAAAATCCTAATGTCCAGGAATTAATTGACAAGATGTGCGCCTTAGAAGGCACTGAAACCGGTTTTGCAACTGCCTCCGGCATGAGCGCCATTTTTGGATGTTTTATGACTTTCCTGAATAGTGGAGATCATTTGCTCAGTTGCAAATCAATATTCGGTTCTACCCATACGATTATTACCAAATATTTTAAGCGATGGAATATTGATTACACCTATGCAGATCTTTCAGATCCTGATTCATGGGAAGCTTTAATTCAACCGAACACTAAAATGATCTTTGTGGAAACGCCCACTAATCCTGGTCTCGATATTATTGACCTGGAATGGATAGGAAAGCTCGCTAATAAACACAATGTTATTTTATTGGTAGATAATTGCTTTGCCACCCCGGTTTTGCAAAGGCCTGCCGATTATGGAGCAGATTTGGTTTTGCATTCTGCTACTAAATGGATAGACGGGCAAGGACGCGTACTTGGAGGAATCGTTGTAGGAAAAAAGAACCTTATTGATGAGCTTTATATGTTTTGCAAAAACACGGGACCTTCTATTTCACCGTTTAACGCATGGCTGCTAAGCAAAAGCCTTGAGACTTTGGACGTTCGCATTCAAAGACATTGTGATAATGCGGAGGCACTGGTTGAGGCTTTAAAAGGACATCCAAAATTGAACAGCATTAAATATCCCTTCGACCCGTCACATCCGATGTATGAGGTGGCAAAAAAACAAATGAAACGAGGCGGAGGATTGATCACTTTTGATTTGAAAGGAGGACTTGAAGGCGGCAAAAAGTTCCTTGACGCCTTGGAAATGCTGACGCTCACATCCAATCTTGGCGACACCAGAAGTATTGCTTCTCACCCGGCTACAACTACCCATGCTAAATTAACACCGGCAGAACAATTGGAGGTTGGCATTACGCCAGGGTTGATACGCATTTCGGTCGGTTTGGAAAATATTGAAGATATAAAAGGAGACATACTCCAGGCACTGGAAAAATGCTGATTCATTCAGGTACATGGCTGAAATCCACTTTTCGTTTTGACTTTTTTACAAATAGAATTACAAACGGAACACAAATAAGGAACATCACCCCTATCCATAAAAATACATACATATAAGACAGAACCGTTGCCTGGATATCTACCAGGTGATCTAATAATTTTTCGGCAGTCCCCCTGGCCGCATCCATAGAAATACCACGTGCATGAAAGCCGCCAGACAACATTTGCATTCTTTGCTGAACATTAGCGTTATTGACGGAAAGATGGGTAATCAGATCGCCTCTGTGCACCTGTGTATCAGTTGTAAGATAGGTAGAGATAATGGCTACTCCGAATGAGCCACCCAATTGCCGCAACATGCCCGACAATGCCGCGCCCTGGCCTATTTCCTGTCCTTTTAACGTGGAAAGTGCGAGCGTAGTAATTGGAATAGAAAGTAGTCCAAGCCCTACACCGCGAATTACCAGGATCCAAAAGAATGCCTCACTTCCTGTATTGGGAGTAAGTACTTTATAAGCCATCATGCTGTAAATAAAAAAGATAATCATTCCCGTACTTATCAGTAGCCGAAACGGCACACCTTTCTCCATCATTTTTCCAACAAACGGCATCATAATAGCTGTAAAAACAGTACTCGGTATCATCAGCATCCCTGCCTGGAAAGCTGTCCATCCCATGATCGTTTGGGTATAAAGGGGAATGATAAAAGTAGATCCGAATAAGCCGAAACCTAACACAAAAGAAAGAATACTCCCTAAAGAAAGGTTTCGATTTCTGAAAACCCTTAAATCAACAATGGGATGTTTATAAACCAGTTCACGCCAGATAAAAAAATAAAAGCCAAAGAAACAAATGACAGATAATGCAATAATGAGGGAACTGTTAAACCAGTCATCCTCCTGCCCTTTTTCAAGGATAAATTGTAGCGAACCGATCGCTGTTATCAATAACGCAATTCCCAGCCAGTCTACATTTATTGCCTTAACTTTATCTGCAAATTTTGGGCTTTTTACAAATTGAAGGGTTAACAAAGCAGCTATGATACCTACTGGAATATTAATGTAAAATATATAAGGCCATGAATAATTATCAACAATATATCCGCCCAGCGGCGGACCAAGAGTCGGACCTACGATGACTCCCAAAACGTAAATAGTTTGCGCCATCGCCCGTTTTTCAATCGGGTAACTTTCTGTAATGATTGTTTGAGCGGTAACCAATAAAGCCCCACCTCCTATTCCCTGGATAAAACGGAAAAGGATGAGCTCATTAATGCTCGTCGCATTTCCGCAGGCCCACGAAGTAAAAGTGAATATGATAATGGAAACTGCAAAATAATTTCGACGGCCAAATTGCTGGCTGAGCCAGCTCGTCATCGGCATTACAATCACATTGGCAATCGCATAAGCAGTAATTACCCAGGTAATTTCCGTCAGCGACGCTCCCAAACTTCCCTGCATGGTTGGTAAAGCAATATTTACAATAGTGGTATCAATGATCTGAAGCAGCGCGCATATAACTGCGGTTACGGTGATGATCACTCTTTTTGAACCATATACTACTAATGATTCTTCTTCCATTGCATGTTCTTTAATTCTTTAATACTTGATCTGTTCCAGCCATATCTAAGCAAAAAAGAATCAGCCTGTTTTTACATTATCAATCATTTTCTGTATAATTTTCATGGATTCCTCCATTTCAGTTATAGTCACTTTAATACTGGCAAGCTTGTATAATTCTTCTAACCATGGCTCTGCTATTTTTCCAAGTTCTCTGCCCTTGTTAGTGAGAAAGATGAGCTTGCTTCTGCGGTCTTTTTTATCTTCCATACGGGTTACCAGTCCACGCTTATTAAGATTGTCAATCAAATAAGTAAGGCTTGTTTTATCCTTCAGCGTTTTATCTGCGAGGTCTTGTTGCCTTATCCCGTCTTTCGTCCATAGACATACCATTACCTGGTGCATCTCGTAAGTAAGTGACACATTATTTTCGCGGAATTTTTGCTGTAAATGACGGCGCAATTCATCTCTCAGTTCCAGTAATAAATGTGTAAATTGTCTGGCCATTTGCGCTTTTTGATTTGCCTTTGCCATAGTATGAATTAAATGAAGAGTGCAAAGTTAAGTCACAGATAGTTAAACAACCAACTAATTTTTTTTTGAATGAATTCATACTTACTTTTGCACTATTAAATACTGAATATGAAGACACTTCTCGTTCCTGTAGATTTTACTGATGCCTCCCAAAACGCGATCAATTTTGCTGCTGAATGGAGTAAAAAATATGAATATGAACGGATCATTTTAATAAAATCCTTTTATACCTCCATGTATGAGAATGTGATCATGGCTGGCGAATTTGCCAACGCAGACCAACATTATCTCAACGGGGTAAGGGAAAAAGAAAAAGAACAACTTGACAATACGTGCAGGCAACTTTCACAGTTGACAGGTGATAAGATACAAGTGAATGCAGCGGTAACCGAGTTGCCTTTGGTTCGCAGCATTTTGGAAATTGGGAGAT
>JBDTJV010000330.1:0-6593 GCA_039935675.1 Ginsengibacter sp.
CAAGCGTGTTAGAAAATCTTCCTTTATCATAAGGCACATAATGATACTTTAGAAAGGGTTCCAAATCCTGGTTGCCTGCCAGTCCTTTACCAATTTTCCAGGCAGGAGTCGTTTCCATTTTTCGCACGGCTTCATACGCTTTTTGTACATCATAATTTCTGATTCCCATTTGGTATGCGCCGGCAATTACTTCTATTTCATGCTCCGCTACCATCACAGGAATATACTTCATTCCCGCCGGACCTTTGGCTAAAGCGCCATTAGCATCGTACATGGCCAATTGCGATTTTACCCAACGGGATGACCATTCCGGCGTAACGAGATTCCAAAGTTGATTCAAATTCCAGAAAGTATTCCAGAAAGCATCACATCCTAAAGCAACCGCATCAGGATCTTTTAGCTTTTGAATATTCCCTGTTGCATCCACCCATTCGCCATTTACATCACTGAAAGTATTTCTGCCGGATAATGCACGATACATGTTGGTATAAAATCTCATTTTTTCACGACTGTCTGAAGTCGAAATTTTTACACGCTCCAAAAGATCGTTCCACGTATTTACATTGTATTGTCGCACGGCATTAAAATTCCATTTGAAAGGTTGTATGAGCTCCTGCTCCAAATTTTCTGCTGCATTTTTTATACTTACATAAGACATACCGGTTCTTACCTGGACAACCGCATCTTTAGTGGTATTAAATTCAATAAATAAACCTACATGCTTTGGATCCTTAGCGCTCATTTGTGAAACATTCCTTTTAATACTATCATCCACCCAATAACCAAAATTCTTTATTGGTTGGTCAAAATCCATTACAAAATGTATCGTATAATCCTGGTCAATTCCTTTACCCCAAACATCAGGCGCTTCCTGTTTACTAAATCCTTCAATGCGGTGATCACTTACTTTAGTTACTTCCACATCTTGTACGTTATAACCATATTCTGCAGGAGTAGTAAAATCAACTAAAATACGTGAAGTGTCTTCGGAAGGAAAAGTATAACGTTGAAAGCTGCAACGTGTGGTGGCGGTCAGTTCTGTCGTAATGTTATATTTTGTTAAGTGCGCTTTATAATATCCCAATGGCGCTTCTTCCGCAGCCTTATCAATGGGCGAGCGATAGCCCGATTCGGGATGTGTCTGATCACCCACTTCCGTAATTAAAGGTCCGTTTACCGGCATCATGGAAAGTCCTGACATGGTCCATTCATGAATATGGCTAAAGCCGCCAATACTTTCAAATATAGGATCGTAACCACCTTGCCATCCGGCGTTTTGGTTGTCCGGACTGATCTTTACCATACCGAAAGGCATCCAGGGGCCGGGAGCGATCATCCATCGCGAATGAGCAGTACCCATCATCGTATTTACATAACCAGCCGGTGTTATCATCTTTTGGGTGGAACGAAGAATCGTACCGGAGCGAACCACAAGATTATTTATTTTAATCTCATAGTGACTTTCTTTCGATGACTCCACAGGCGGCATAGGTGCTTCTAAAATATAACGGCCCTGCTCTACCTTTTTTTCAAATATTTTGTGTCCATCTACTAATGCGGATAATAAAGGTTGTCCTTTTAAATATTGTACGTCTACTAATAGAGGCTGGGCTGGTTTACTGTTATTTTCAATTTCATAATTTGCAGCTTTTACACTGCGTACGAATGCTTCTCCGGGTTTAGACATTTGTACTTCTTCCGGCCCTTCCATTCTT
Organism: Ginsengibacter sp.; assembly: GCA_039935675.1. Taxonomy (GTDB): domain Bacteria; phylum Bacteroidota; class Bacteroidia; order Chitinophagales; family Chitinophagaceae; genus Ginsengibacter. Next base: position 1,716 of record JBDTJV010000330.1, read on the forward strand.
ATCTGATCAAAGACAAGCCACGAGCCCCACAAAGTGGTCAGTTTAATGTCATTACCTCCTTTCCTGATTACGTTTGCGGGTATGGGTATTTTAATTACGTATCCAGGAAATTCCGTGTGTTGTCCCTTTAAAGTAGAGTCGCCGGAACCCTTCGGTAATTGATATTTCCATGAAGTATCATTTACCGTTACCTTGAATAAAGGTGGTTTTTCAGCACTCATATCCAACAGATCAATGATCAATTCATAATTACCTTGTTGTGGCAGTTTATCAATTCCAAACAGGATATTCTCTACTGCAGCACGATATCCTGCTCCACCGGATGATCCTCCCCATGCATCTTCCGGCCCGGGCATTGCATAAGGCCAATCTTTTTTTGGATCAGAAAACCCTACCAGGTAAAATTTATTCTCCCATCCAAAATCTTTTGCCACAAAATCTTTGAAGCCAGAAGGCGCCATGGCAAATTCAGCATTACTCTTATCAGCGTTTCCAATTTGCCAAAGCGTTTTTTGAGCTGAACTATTTTTCGATGTAAAAAATAAAATGATGGCCCAAGTAAAAATCTTAAAAATTAAGTTGAAAGTTTTTTGCATGATAATGGTAGTTAACGTATCTATTACGGAAGGGCTTAAAAAATAAATATAGTAAACAAATAAATAATCAGGATTCTTAATTTCTATTTGTTTGGTTAGTTGTTTTCGGTTTATTGTACATGATTCTGATCATGTATCAGATTGACCTGCCTGCCAAATCAGCTTTAATGAATAAATTTGCACTCAATTTTTACCAATAAATATCCTCGTTTGACAGAAGAAAAAAAAGACATACTCTCTATTGATGACATTAAATTGCTGGTTAATACTTTTTATGGTAAAGTAAGAGAAGATTACCTGATTGGCCCTATTTTCAATGAAAGAATCCAGGACCGCTGGCCACAACATTTGGCCAAAATGTACACTTTCTGGCAAACGGTATTACTTGGAGAACATACTTATTACGGAACACCTTTCCCCCCTCATGCCCAGTTACCGGTTGAAAAAGAACATTTTGATAGATGGCTAACTTTATTTTCGCAGACCCTTGAAGAGTTGTTTTCCGGGGAAATTGCTAAAGAAGCAATGTGGCGGGCTAATAAAATGGCAGAGATGTTTCAGTATAAAATTGCTCATTTCAGAAATAATTCTTCTAAAAGCCTTATTTAAAAAGGCACAAAACATCCAATAATTTTACATACAGGAAAAGTGATATTTTCTGCATAACAGGTGTATTTTAAATACTTTTTGGGTAATATACGTTCAGCATCTAATTTTGCTTACATTAAAATTTAGATAATCTCAATAGCTGAATGATAAATAAAAAGTATTTAAAAAGCGGAATTCCAATATCAGTTGCTCTAAAACCTACCTTAGAAGCGGAAAATATAAAGCCTCCTTTTAATCAAAATAAAAAACGACTTGTCACTATTGCTACTATGGCGGTAGCTGTTGCTATTGCCATCAGTTTCATTGCCAAATTCCTGGTGTATCTTATTTATTTTATCACTAATGTTTCCTTTTACGGTAAGTTTTCAATAGAACATGTTACTCCGGCAGGCAATTATTTAGGTTTATGGGTAATTATTGTTCCGGCAATTGGAGGTGTTATCGTCGGACTAATGGCCCTCTACGGTTCCAAAGCTATCAGAGGACATGGAATTCCGGAAGCGATGGAACAAATATTAACCAACCAAAGCAAGATAAAACCAACGATAACTTATCTTAAACCTATTTCGTCTGCAATTGCTATCGGTTCCGGAGGGCCATTTGGTGCGGAAGGTCCTATTATTGCTACGGGGGGTGCCTTAGGATCTACCTTAGGACAAATTGCCAAAATCTCCCATAATGAACGAAAGATCCTGTTGGCTTCGGGTGCTACAGCGGGTATGGCGGCTATTTTTGGAACGCCCATAGCCGGTATTTTTTTAGCCATTGAATTATTACTTTTTGAATTTTCGCCACGTTCGATTATACCGGTGGCGCTGGCATGCATTACAGGAGCTGCCGGACATCATTTCTTGTTTGAAGCCGGACCGGTATTTCCGGTTGGCCATTTGATAGAAACACCTTCCAATACTGCCCTTTTTGTATACAGTATTTTGGGAATTATTATGGGCTTTATATCTGTTTTCACTACCAAGATTGTTTATTTTATCGAAGATAATTTTGAGAAATTACCTGTTCACTGGATGTGGTGGCCTGCTATCGGTGGCCTTGCAGTAGGCATAGTAGGATATTTCGCTCCCAGAACCTTAGGAGTAGGTTACGACAATATTACTGATGTTTTATCAGGAAATCTCACCTTGAATGTGGTGTGGGGTTTGTGCATTTTTAAATTTATTTCCTGGGCCATTGCACTTGGGAGTGGTACTTCCGGAGGTACCCTAGCTCCATTGTTTACGATTGGGGGAGCTGCAGGAATTTTACTTGGAAGCGTAATTCTTCATTTCTTCCCACTTTCTGGTATTACATTATCTCTTGCCGCTTTGGTAGCCATGTCTGCTATGTTTGCCGGTGCTTCACGCGCGCTTCTGACTTCTATCATTTTCGCACTGGAAGCTACCGGTCAGTCAAATGCATTACTTCCTCTTTTGGCAGGTTGCATTGGCTCTTATGTCATTTCATTTTTTCTAATGCAGAATACGATCATGACGGAGAAAATTACCCGTCGGGGCGTAAAAACGCCAGATTCTTACGAACCAGATATTCTTGAAACAATTAATGTATCCAGGGTGATAAGTAAAAACGGCCTGGTGCTTAGCGAAGACAACACCATTGAAGAAGTGCGCGATTGGCTGGAAAAAGAAACTGATTATAACAGTAATTACTTTGTGGTCGTTTCTACAAAAAACGAATATCGGGGCATCATCAGTTCTTCCAATTTATTCAGCAATCATCATGACCCCTTAAAATTGATCGGATCATTGATAAAAAGAAATGGAATATATATAAATGAAGACAACAGTTTGCGTTCGGCGGTAGAATTAATGGCCAAAGAAAATGTAGATATGTTGCCTGTAATTTCTTCAGAAAATAACATCATTGGTATCCTTTCTTATAAAGATATTCTTTCCGCTTACAAAGCTGATAATGATAATTATGTTAAAAATAAACCTTCGATTTCTTTAAAAAGAAATAGTATGAAAATATTAGTTCACGGAAATAAGTTGCTTAATTTTTTAACGGGTAAGGATTAAGATTTCTAAAAAGCAAGATAAAAAGTTAGGATATTTCTTCGTTTACTGTAGAGCGTTAACAGCTATTTTAACCTCATTGTTCTTGTAAAAATTTGTTATTCAAGTTGATCTTTCAAGTTGAGTAACACATACAATAAGATTAATTGCTGATCACAATTGCTGATTACAATCGAAATCGATAATGCTTTATCTTATTTCTTTTTTTACTTTTTGAACAAAACTCTCACTTACGTTCGCAAAGTTGGCAATTTCAGAGATAGTGAATTTATCAGATAAAATCAGATTCTTGACAACTTCCGATTTTCCTTTTTCCATGCCTTTTTCCATGCCTTTCTCCATGCCTTTTTCCATGCCTTTTTCCATGCCTTTTTCCATGCCTTTTTCCATAGCTGCTTTGCGGTCGTGTTCTATTGTCTTTTTAATTGCATATTCATCCCACGATGCCATCAAATCTTTTTCGTATTTCATATATTCCTCCTTATTTAAGTTGGATACTTTTGCTATCTGAAATAGCTTTGAAAATACCCTCGTGTTTAAAAATGCCGGTATCTTTTGCATAAGGCTTAAATTCTTCAACAGGTATAACCACCTATCAATCCCTGTTTTTAGCTCACCTTCGGTTTTTGTAAATTTAGGAATTTCTATAAAAATAAATCCCAACTTTCTGTAAAACTCCTTACCCGATTTTTCGTAAGCCAGTCTTACCCAATGAAGGTATTCCTTTTTATCAGAATCTTCCAGGGCTGAATCCATTAGCCCTATAAAGTAGACTTCTTTAAGAGAATAATCCCATTTACCTCCTTGGGGTGCCTGGTCATGTATCAGTCTCGAACTGTAAAATACAGCACGGTCCTTAAAATATTGCTGGTGAATTCTTTGCACCTCAATAATAAACTGTTCGCCATTCTGACCTGTACAGGTAAGGTCAAAAATCATCTTGCGACTTTTTGGTCCGTTACCTGACCGTTCGTTTTTATTATAAGTTAATTCTGTAATTAGTTTTCTTCCTTTGAAAAGTTCATTTAATAAATCAATTAGCAAATCTTTATTAGGTTCGCTGCCAAACAAATACTTGAAACCAAAATCAGTAAGTGGATCAATAAAGGTTCCAATTATTGGTTTCGAAATTAGTTTGGGTATATGCATATAAAAAGTGTCGGTTTTAATTTATTTTACCAAATGGTGGTTAGATCCATTTTAGTAAACATCATTTGTAATAATAATTTGCGGAATTCTTATTAAGAACTAAATATAACTCATTAGACTTAAATAAGCATCCCCTTAGTTTGAACTTTACTTCTTAAACTGTCGCACTTTCCCAAATGCTTCTAAATATTTATCAATATAGAATTGCTTGAATTTTGATTTGTATTGCATAATAAAGCGTGGATGCTCCAGCGCAACGATTTTCTTAAAAAATCCAAACTCCTCATTTATCTTTCTTAGAAACTTTTCGTTTTTCCCGGTTCCAAAGCAAAAGCAAATATCTGTTTCTACGCCAAACCCAATCTGTTTACTGATATTTTCTATAATAAAATCGTAAACTTTATCGGTCAACTCTTTATTATCGTAATAATTATAGTTCACTTCTTTTCCTTTTGAATTCAAAATCGTGAACCCGAGCGGACAAATGGAATTAATAT
>JBDTJV010000331.1:0-9978 GCA_039935675.1 Ginsengibacter sp.
TGTAAAATTAAGCAGAATAAAATCCGGAGAATTGTTCATTTAACAAAATTCTCTTTATTTTTTTCTTTTATTTGGGGCATGAATAAACTTTTAGTTTCATTTTTTGTTGCCATTATTTTTTTTTCCTGCAAAAGCAAAGAGAAAATACCAGATGTTTCTTCTATAAAAGTAAACCTGGAAACGGAAAGATTTGAACAGGATTTTTTTGCAATGGACACTATGAAAGTTGCCGAAGCGATGAATGGATTTTTGAAAAAATACCCGGATTTCTTACCACTTTATATTGACAATGTTTTAGGATTGGACCTGGACAGTTTATTGATACCTGGTAATCCCCAGGACCAGGGAGTGCGCTTATTTATCCACGATTACAGGGCAATGAAGGATTCATCTGATCTTCTTTATAAAAACTTTTCAAAAGAAACGGATGCCATTAAAAGCGGGCTTCAGTTTGTAAAATATTATTTCCCCAATTATATAATTCCAACATCAGTAATCACTTTTATCGGGCCGATAAACGCCAATTTTGAAACGTCGTTTGGAGTTCAGGGCGACATTCTTACTACCAAAAGTTTAGGTATTGGTTTGCAACTTCATCTCGGAAATAACTCCTCTTACTATAAAAGCGCGGAAGGATTAGAACAATATCCTGCCTACCTGGCCAATAATTTTGACGAAGCACACATACCGATTAATTGCATGCGAAATATTGTAGATGATCTTTTTCCTGAAAAAGCAAGAGGGAAATCCCTGATAGAGCAGATGGTAGATAAAGGACGCAGAATGTATTTATTAACTCATTTTCTACCTTACACTCCTGAATATGAATGTATTAATTATACTAAAGAACAAATGAAGGCAAGTTATCAGAACGAAGCCGTGATCTGGGGGTTTTTTCTGAATAACAATCTTTTGAATAAAACAGATGATAATATCGTTCAGATTTATATTGGAGAAAGTCCAAAAACTGCAGAACTTGGCGAAGATGCCCCAGGTAATATTGGCACATTTGCCGGTTTACAAATTGTAAAAAAATATATGGAAATGTTCCCGGAAACCAGCATGGACGATTTGATGAAATTAGGCGATCGTGAAATCTATGAGAAGTCTAAATATAAGCCGAGAATTTAATTCAGCTTACTGGGAACGATCATATCAAATGCGGGAATATTGATAATGAAAGTTTGCTTGTTGTGGCGGTTTTCCATAAAATACAAGCCATGCATTTTGCCCATTTCGCTGCGAAGATTACATCCGCTCACGTATTGATATTTTTCGCCGGGATTGATAATAGGTTGTACTCCAATAACGCCTTCACCTTCTACTTCACGGTGCTCGGTGGTGCTGTCAAAAATGTACCAATGCCTTCTTAATAATTGAACGGGAAAAGAATTGTTATTTTGCAGTGTGATACGATAGGCAAACATATATTCACTGCTAACAGGGTTGCTATATTCAGGCTGGTAAAAGGTTTCAACGCTTACATTAACGCCTTCAGAAATTTTCGAATTCATGATTTTTAGGTTAGGATAAAGTTATTAAAAGTGGCGAATAAAATAAATTAAATTTTTACTGATTTGGAATAGCCTTTTTTTATCAACCACTGCACTATTTTTTCCCGGTGATCTCCCTGGATAATTACCTGGTTATCATCGAAAGAACCACCGCTGCCACAAAATGCTTTTAATTGTTTAGCAATATTTTCTATTTCTTTTTCTTCCATAGCAAACCCCGATACAAGGGTCACTACCTTTCCCGCCCGATGTTTTTTGTCAATAACAACTTTTAGTTTTTGTTCACCGGGCAATAATGAATCTCCTCTTTCTTCCTCTTCTGTATTTCTGAAATTATTGTCAGTAGAATAAACAATGCCGGAACTGTTATATAACTTTTTTTTTGCCATTTTATTGTGATATTTCTGCTTTTAAACTTAAATCTAAACTGGTAGCCTGGTGAATAATAGCGCCACTGGATATAAAATCTACTCCTGTAGCAGCATAATCTTCAAGATTATCCAAAGTAATTCCCCCGCTGGCTTCTGTTTCAACGGTTCCATTTATGATCTTTAGTGCTTCCTTTATATCTGCGGGAGAAAAATTATCGAGCATGATTCGATCTGCTTTCCCTGTTTTTAGCACTTTTTTAATATCCTCCAGGTTTCTTGTTTCCACTTCAATCTTTAATCCTGGCTTCTTTTCCGCTACATATTTCCATGCTTTTTCAAGCGCATTTTCGATTCCGCCTGCATAATCGATGTGATTGTCTTTCAGCATGATCATATCGTACAAACCAAAACGATGATTAATACCGCCTCCAATTCTTACAGCCTCTTTTTCCAGCAAACGAAAATTGGGCGTTGTTTTACGGGTATCTAATATTCGCGTGTGATATCCTTTTAATTTATCAGTATACTTTTTAGTAAGCGTAGCTATTCCGCTCATGCGTTGCATACAATTGAGTACCAATCTTTCGCAATTAAGAATCGTGCTTATTTGTGCCTTTACTGTAAAGGCTACTTCGCCAAAATGCATTTCATCACCATCGTTTTTTACTCTTTGAAGAACGGAAGATGGCTCAATAAAGGAAAAAATTGTTGCAGCAACTTCTACTCCCGCCAGTATTCCTTCATCTTTGATCTTCAAAATGGCGGTTCCTTTTTGATTTTTGTCTATGCTTGCCAATGTGGAATGGTCACCATCACCTATATCTTCCTTAAGCGCGTTGGAAATTAATTCTTCCAGTTTTTGCTGATAATTTTTATCATCGGTCATGTAACAAAAATACAATAAAGTAAACTTTGGCCACCTTAACTATAAAGTATACTGCTCCTTTCATCGGTTGGAATTAAGGGGTGCCATTTTCTTTTAAAAATATTCATTAATAGTAACTCCAAAAGTAAGTAAGAAGTTTTCCCGGTTTGTACGGCTGATCTTATTGTAATCCAGCGTAGCAGCAAGAGCAAGCCATTTGTACAATTTAACGGAAAGCTGGTTGGAGAATTTTAAGATATAATCATCCAATGATATAATAGAAGGTTGTATAAAATCCGTTCCGCTTAAAGTGAAGGTGTTTTTATAAGACCAATTGTATTTTATTCTTAAAGAATTACGCACTGTTTGATAGATATCTTTCCCTAATACAGCGTCTGTCAGATCACTTGTTTCAAATATAAATCCGTCGGTTGCCTGAAAGTTTAAATGAGGTGTTTTTACAAAAGTATACCCAACCCCGACGCCTGACTGAAAACGGTAATAGATCTTCAACGAATAACTTTTGTCGTAGTTCACAAGTCCCCAATAATAAAGTTTCTGAACATCTTTCAGGTAATCCACATTTCCGGAGGCGGACACATCATTATTGGAAAGTTCCTGTTGTTGCTTACCATATATCCAGGATCCGGCAGCGCTAAAAGATAATTTCTTTTCATTGATCTCAAAAGAAGCCGCATTATTTAATACAAAAGATTTCAGCTCTTTTGTTTGATTATAAATTCCGGTGCTCCCTAGCGTTACATGATGGTGAACAGAATCGGTGAATTGGCAAAACGACATTTTGCCACAAAAAATAACTATTACAAGAAAAATAATTCGTTTAAACATAATAATTTCTTCTTTCCATTGAAAGAGGGGAATGTAAAAAAATTATTTGATAATTGAATTCAAAAGATCCTGAATGTTATAATACGAACCTGCTCTTTGATAAAAATATATGACACTCTAGTGAAATTTTCCCGGTAAACAAACAAATAATATGCTTTTTTAATTTAAAGCAATACCAGCAATTTTCCTGTTATTTCTCGAAACGAAGTTCCTGTATCAGGTCCTGTCCATTTTTTTGTTTGGTATAAATGGTAGTTCTGAAATTGCCATTTGCAGTTATTAATGTACCAATACAATATTCGGAAGTCTCGTTTTTGCTTTGGTGAATCACTTTAAAGTCTTTAACAGGGTTATCCCTGAAAAAGTTTTGCAATATTACTTCTGCCTGTTGCTTATTCGCAGAAGTGCTTTGGCCTGGTACCGTAATTTCTACATTATTATCAAAAAAACTGGCTGTTTCATGGGCATTCCCTGACTTTAAGGATTTAATGATATCGGGAACAATGCCAGGTATAAAAGAAGCAAAGAGGAACAATGCAGGAATAAAAAGTAAACATTTTTTCATACGGAGATTTATTTTTTGACGAAGAGATAACGCAATACAATAACATATCTATTTTCATTGTTAGATAGCAATACAAGGATAAAGATGAAAAGTCATTTAAACAATAGAGAGCGTTGCTTTTATCTTCTTTTTTTTATATCTAACACGTATAAATTCACTCTAATGACCAGCATTTAAATATATCGATAATATAACGGTTCTGATTATAAAATTAGTATATCATTTAGAAATTCCCGTGTTAATATAAATTGTAATAAGTAGATTTGAAAAATGGAAGAAAAAAAAGCTATTTTAGTAATAATGGATGGTTGGGGATTGGGACAAAAGAAGGAAAGTGATGCTGTCCAGAATGCAAAAACACCTTTTGTTAGTTCTCTTTATGACAAATATCCTCACACCACTTTAATAACCTATGGAAGAGCTGTTGGTCTTCCGGAAGGACAAATGGGCAACAGTGAAGTGGGACATTTGAACCTGGGCGCCGGCAGAATTGTATACCAGGAGTTGGAACGAATAAACGTCGCCAGCGAAACCGGGGAATTAGCAAAAAATCCCGTGCTTTTACAAAGTCTTAATTATGCAAAAGAAAATAAAAAACCCCTGCATTTAATGGGATTGGTAAGTAATGGCGGTGTTCATTCACATATCGAACATCTAAAAGCACTCACTACCATTTGCAAAGATCTCCAGGTCGAAAAGGTTTATATTCATGCATTTACCGATGGGCGCGACACAGATCCTAAAGGTGGCCTTCATTTCTTGGAAGATCTGAAGCAACATCTGGATAAAACAACCGGGAAAATCGCCACGATAACAGGTAGATATTACGCAATGGACCGTGATAAAAGATGGGAAAGAGTAAAAGTTGCTTACGATGCCATGGTACATGGAATCGGAGAAGTTTCAACCAATATTTTTTCTGCGATCCGCGAATCGTATGAGAAGAATGTAACCGATGAATTTCTACTACCGATCATCAATGCGGAGGCACCAGATGCAAAAATAATGGATGGAGATGCCGTGATTTGCTTCAATTTCCGCACAGACAGGTGCCGCGAAATTACAGAGGCGCTTACTCAGACTCCTTTTCCCAATTACAATATGGCTCCGCTGGATCTCAACTACACTACGATGACGGTTTATGATCACACTTTTAAAAATATAAAAGCTATTTTTCAAAAAGATGACCTCGTAAATACCATAGGTGAAGTATTGGAGGCTAATGATAAAAAACAAATCCGCATAGCCGAAACAGAAAAATATCCTCATGTTACTTTTTTCTTCAGTGGTGGCAGAGAAGTACCTTACAAGGGAGAAACCAGGCTCATGATTCCTTCACCAAAAGTGGCCACCTACGATCTGCAACCCAAGATGAGCGCTTATGCTGTTACAGATGCTTTGCTTCCGGAAATCAATAATCAAACGGCAGATTTTATTTGCCTCAACTTTGCGAATGCGGATATGGTAGGGCATACCGGAGTTTGGGACGCAGTAATTAAGGCAGTTGAAACCGTGGATAAATGCGTTGAAAAAATTGTAACCGCTGCCCTGGCAAATAATTACACTGTTTTTCTTACAGCGGATCATGGAAATGCAGATTATATTGTAAATGAAGATGGAACACCTAATACCGCACATACAAAAAACCTGGTTCCTTTTTTTATCATCGATAATAAATGGCACGGAAAAATAAAGCCAGGAAAGCTCGGTGATATTGCTCCTACGATCCTTACGATGATGGAATTGCCAATTCCGGGGGAAATGACCGGAAATGTTTTGATTCAAACTGATAACAACTGATCTTGTATATTTAATAATTTTCTATACGATCCTTAAAATCAGGACTTAATTCAAAAAATCCTTTACGAAATCAGCAAAATTTTGAAAAATATTTATATTTCGTTAAAAAATATTTTTGCATGCAGCATTTCAGGTAATAAATTGTCCTATCTTAGTAGGGTTAAACAAGCAAACTATGACAGAAGAGACGATGCTTCAAGGCTGTCTTGATAACCTACCCGTGGCGCAGGAAGCTTTGTACAATCGCTTCAGCCCAAGGATGCTTGGTGTTTGCTATAGATATGCCCGAAACAGGGAAGATGCGGAGGATATGCTTCAGGAAGGATTTATAAAAGTATATTCTCAAATTCATCAGTATAAAGGTTCCGGGGCGTTAGAAGGATGGATCAGGAAGATTATAGTTCACACCTGCATTAATAACCTGAAGAAAAATAAAAAGTTCTCTGATAGTGTTGACTTGATACATGCCTCCGGCGTACAAATTAATGATAGCAGCATCCCATCGATGCTACAGGCAAAACAAGTGGTCGAGTGTATCAGGATATTGCCAATTGGTTATAGAACGGTTCTGAATCTTTATGCGATAGAAGGATTTTCCCATAAAGAAATCGGTACGATCCTTGAAATCGAGGAAAGTACGAGCCGCTCTCAATATACCAGGGCAAGGGCTTTGCTGGAAGAAATTTTGATCAAAAAGAAAATCTTGCAACAGCCACGTGATAAGGTTCGGATAGCATCAGTGAAGTAAATTAATTGTTATGTAAATTATCTCTGTCACTACTAACTGAAATGTATGCAATAATGGAAAGAAGATTTGATATGAGTGATTTCGAGCAGTCCCTTAAAGATTACGCAGATCAATTTAAGATGATGCCATCAAAGAGGACATGGAATGGTATTTACAATCACTTGCACCCCGGAAGCAAATGGCCATCAATAACGGTTGCCATTATTTTTATTCTTACTCTTGTTTCAATCGGTAATTTAAATAACTCCCCTAACCGATTTAAAAAAGCGGCTCTGATTTCTTCTCAAACTTCAACTTTACAAAGTGCTAAAGAAAGGCAGGAAGTAAAAAATAACCTTCATACTGGTAAAAATAAAGAATCCGTTTCTTTAGGAGAAGAAAATTCGGTTGGCAAAACTTCTCTGCGGTCTGCCACAAATTTGTTTATACAACCTAAAGATGCTAATGATAATGATCAGCTGAAAACAAATGCTAAACCAGGAAAAAATATCAGCGGAACTTTAATTTCCAAAGCGGTTTCTTCAAACAGCATTCCTTTATTCTCATATAATAATGTAAGCATTCAAAAAACAGCGTCAGAGAATAATTCACCAGTAAACGGACAAATAACGGGGATTATTAATTCCGAAGAAAATGGTGATCTCTCTTTTTTCCCGATGCAAACAGCCATGTTGACAAATGATCCATCTTCCCCTTTAGATTTCCAGTTGATGAACGGTGAAAAGTTATTTGTTGTTCCTGGCAAAGAATCTTTTTCAATGGAATTGAAGAATAATATGGTAAATATCTCCATAAAGGATAATTCCGGTTTAAAAGCAAATAATAAAAACGTAATCGCCAAAAAGATAGTACGAAAAAAGAAGCACAATACCAGCTGGCTTTATTATTTGGAACCCACTCTCAATTTCGCTACTTTTCACTCAAAAAATATTGATCCTTCAAGTCTTTTAAATTCTTCTTCCTCAATTGTCGTTTTGACCAATCAATCTCCATTTAAGTTAATTAGAAAATCCCGTCCGGGATTTGAAGCAGGCGTGCAAATGGGTTTCCCGATCTTTAAGAGACTTAAAATTTTAGGTGGTTTAGACCTGAGTTATTCGGCTTTTAGCAGTATTTCTAACCTGGTGCATCCCACATTTGCCAGCCTGGTACTTACAGATAATTCAGGTAATTTGTATGCAAAAAACTATATTACTCATTATGGTAATGGCGAAAGCCAAAGTCAATTCCCCTTGATAAATTACCGGTTAGAAACAGGGGTTCCGATCGGCTTGCAATACATGGTGTGGAAAAATGATAAATTAGAAATAGATATTAACTCCGTAGTTGAACCTACTTTTGTGCTCAAGAGTGATGCTTATACAATTTCTTCAGACGGCAGAAATTATGTGAACGATCCGGGTCTGATCCGTAAAGTAAATCTGGATGGAAAATTTGGAACTTATTTATCCTTTTATTCAAAAAATATTAAATGGCACATTGGTCCTGATATCCGTTACCAGATGTTTTCAAGTTACAAAGATTTTTATCCGACACAGGAACACTTTGTTAATTATGGCATAAGAATTGGAATATCCAGATGAATGAAAATTAAAATAAAATAATATTTTAACTCATTATTTTCAGAACCGTTGCCTCGTACCCTGCAACGGTTTTTTTTATTCGTAAATTTGGCCATGCGAAATTTTCTCTGTTTCCTTTTTCTTTCATTAATAGTTGTATTATTCGGCCGTTGCCATTCACAAAATAATTCAATAGCTGCCGTTACTCTGCCCGCAGACAGCGTACACATTTTTCCCGTTACGAGTTTTTTGAAAGGCCAGTTAAAAATGTTGGACACCATGCCGGTAACTCCTTTGAGAACCATTTCTGAAAATGGAAAAACGGATTCAACGTGGCTTAAAAGGGAGGATATCAGGAAAAATGCCGGATCGTTCCTGGTGCCGGTCATTGATTCAGCTTCTATGATTTCTCTTTTTACAGAAAAATCTTTTTTGGATCAAACGCTCAACGCTTATACTTTTTCTTATGATCCAAAAGTAAAACTCCCGGATTCTGTCCACCTGGTTCATTGGGACGTATATATGAATCCACAAACCAATGAAATCAGTCGCATTTACCTGGTAAAAGAAAATGCAGATACGACAACACAACTAACCTGGCTTGTCAATAAATGGTATAGTATCAGAACGATCGTTCAGCCGACTGGTAAAAAACCACAAGTAAAGGAAGAAAAAATGACGTGGGGTTTGGATTGATTTTGATAAAGAAATTTTTAGAGAAAAGAACGAAGACTTTCTAATAGAAACATTAAGGTTCATATATTATTTGCAAGCAAATGGACGGATTGAGGGATTTATATAATCGTTCAGTAATTCTTAATTTTGCAACTATACATCTGAAGAAAAAAAGTTCTAAAACTATTGGGATAGTTTCAAAGATGTTTTTCATGAAATTCGTGAACTTTCAGCTAGTTAAATGGAAAATTTACAAGAATTACAAAATAAGCTTGAGGAAATTAAAAGAAACTTGAACCAAGAACAACAAGAATTTTTTAGTCTGAAATCACTCCAAAACTTTCTTAATCAGTATCCTAAACTTACATATTACAAAGAGAGTGTTCAAAAGTTGTTCATAGAGTATTTTCCCACTATGGAATATTATAATTATAAAATTGATAAAGAAACAAGTACAAAAATAGGAATAGAGTACATAATGAAGATAGGCTATTATTACACAGGTCAATTGGATTTCAAATTGAAAATGAAACTAGATTTTGCAATATTTTGGGGTGTTGCAGTTGATTTATTGTTATTAATACTGGGGGTTCTACATAAAGTATATTATATTCCGGTTGCAACTGGAATTATGTTAATTTATTGGGGGTATTTAAAAATATTTTTTGAGAAAAAAAATAAAATTTATGCGATAGGTTATTAAACCCCTCCGACGAATTAGAAGAAGTATATGTATAAATATATCCAACAGCCATAAAGAAAACTCTAAGGATATGACAATGTTTAAGCATTTTTATAAATTGGACGATGCAAATTAAGCAGAAATTATATAGGAAGAGAAGCATATCCCAGACAGGCAGGATGTAGAACAGTTCAAAATACCAAAAGGAACCAGGTTCTGAAAAGCCAAAAAGACCAGGAACCAGGTTTAAAATTTATGACCACAGCAATTTTTCAAACGATAATTAAAACAATACCTTCTAACCCGGGAATCTATAAATATTTTGATAGTCAAAATGAATTGATCTA
>JBDTJV010000332.1:0-10246 GCA_039935675.1 Ginsengibacter sp.
ATTCATGCGGTGCTGAATGAACTGAAAAAAAATGAGTTCAGGATCATTGATATCAAAGGATTGGATATTGAACGGTATTTTTATTTCATCCAGTTACACGGCGACTCAAGCCAACTCGCAGAATCATTTATGAAATTTGCCATTGACCATAACTTCAGGTAATCGGTCATCACTATTATCAATTTACTTTCCCATCCTTTTCATGTGAAATTTGCATTCGAATAATTCAATGATCGATAATTGAATTGCAAATAAAAAAACACAGTTATGGAAACGAAAGCGATTGAATCTACTCCGAATCTTTTTAAAAATATCTTAGATAAAAAAGTTTCTACCAGGGAAATTATTTTTGTTGTAGCGCTCATTTTTTGTCTCACTCCTATTGTATCTCCGCCAGTTGCTTTGCTGATTGGCTTCGCCATCGCACAAATTTCAGGTCATCCATTTTTACATTTAAATCATAAAGCCACTTCTTTTTTATTAAAAGTTTCTGTTGTGGGCTTGGGATTTGGAATGAATGTTCAAAACGCCCTCCAGGTAGGAAAAGAAGGCTTTGCTTTTACCGTTGCTTCCATTTGCGGCACGCTGGCGTTTGGTTTATTATTGGGGAAACTATTAAAAATTGAAAAGAAAACATCTCATCTTATTTCAACAGGAACTGCCATATGCGGTGGCAGCGCGATTGCAGCTATCAGCCCTTTGATAAGAGCCGACGAAAAGCAAATATCAGTTGCGTTAGGAACAGTGTTTATTCTAAATTCTATCGCTTTATTTTTATTCCCCTTTATCGGTCACCTTCTGCACCTGACACAAATGCAATTCGGTTTGTGGAGCGCCATCGCCATACATGATACGAGTTCAGTTGTTGGTGCTGCCAATAAATACGGCGCACAGGCATTACAGGTAGCCACTACAGTTAAGCTTGCACGCGCCTTATGGATTATCCCGGTGTCCGTTTTAACAGCCATATTTTTCAAAACAGGAAAACAAAAAATTAAAATTCCTTACTTTATTGGTTTATTTATCCTGGGTATGATAATCAATACTTACTTCCCTATTATCCATCCGGTGTCAGTTAAAATTGTTGACTTAGCCAAGATCGGATTAACAGTGACGCTCTTTTTGATCGGCGCTGGTTTGTCCGCTTCTGTTTTGAAATCTGTCGGAATAAAACCAATGTTGCAGGGAGTTATTTTATGGGCAGCTATTTCAATCGCGGCTTTGCTGGCCGTTATTCACATGGCATAGAAAGTTTTCATTAATTTATCATTTCCGAAAATCTTAAAAAAATCATCCAGTCTAAACTGCCGTAACAAGAATTAAAAAGACACCGTTTTATAGCAAAGCAACAAATACGTCCAATTTTCCTTTTGAAATTTCCTGCATGGAACTCATTTAGGATTTATCAAATCTTTCCAAATTAAATTTGATTATATTTTTCGATAAAGAATTGATTTTAATTTTTCCGTCTTCATTAAAAATTTCAACTTCCACAGTTTTATTATTTGGCAGGAATAAAAGAATTTTTTTAGGATCGAAATTCCCATTGTCAAAAACTACAAGATCAATGGAAGACCAATCCATAAAAGCTGTTGATTGTGCCAAAGTAATATGTGGAATGACGGAACCGTATTTTACCAAAACGATTCCTGGTAATGCATCTGCGGAAATTATTATCCATTGACTGCCCTCATAAATTTCATTTGTCTGATAGTCAATCCATTTTCCTTTTGGTAAATATACATTGCGCATTCTCGTATTTTCTTCCATGATAGGTGCTATCAGCATATCTTCTCCAAACATATACTGGTCTTCAAGATACCACGTGGAAGGATCATCCGGATAATTTAAAAACATCGCTTTTAACATCGGCAATCCGTTGATTGCAGCAATATTTGCCTGTGTAAAAATATAAGGCATTAACTTATACCGCATCTCCACCATTTTTCTAAAAACACTCGAAAATTCTTCACTGAATTCCCATGGTTCACGAGGCGGAAAGCCGTGCACACGACTGTGAGAAGTGAACATTCCAAAAAACATCCAGCGCATGAAAAGCGCTTCTATTGGCGCTCCGGAAAAACCTCCAATATCATGGCTCCAAAATGAAAACCCACTCAATCCTAAAGATAATCCTCCTCTTAAAGATCCAGCCATTCCGGCATCCGAAACTTCTGCATCACCGCCCCAATGAACAGGATTTCTTTGTCCGCCAGCCCAAGAGCTCCTGGCCCAAATGATGTTTTCATGATTGATCTCCTCCGTTATTTTCCACACCAGTTGTGTATATCGCAAAGGATAATTATTGTGCTCATAATATCCACTTCTACCTGATGCATAAAAACCATTAAGCGGCGCAGCTTCCCCAAAATCAGCTTTTATAACGGAAACGCCTAAACGTAATAATGCTTCTATCATTTTACCATACCATTCGATGGTATCAGAATTTGAAAAATCAAGGATCGCATCTTCTGTTGGTACGTTGCCGTTCCCATCTTTAACGTACAATTGTTTTTTTACCACTTCATCAAATATTGGATTGAGTGGTGTGAAATAGGGTATTTGCCAAAGAGATGTTTTAAATCCTTTTTCCTTTAATTTACTGATCATTCTTTTCGGATCAGGAAATTGTTTTTTATCAAATTCAAAATCACAATTAATTCCTTTCTTGAACCATCCTGCGTCAATGTGAATTACGTCACAAGGAATTTTGTGCTTCCTTAAATTATCTGCGACGGTTTTTACTTCCTTCTCAGAACGATAACTAAAACGGCTCATCCATAATCCAAAACTCCAAAGAGGTGGCACCGGACTTCTACCCGTAATATTCGTGTATTGTGAGAGTATTTCTTTTGGAGAACCAATGAAAAAAAATAAGTCCAACTGATCATCCCCTACAAACAAAGTTTTACTTCCTTCATGCGTGTAACCGAAATCCATTGTCACCGGAGAAGTAGTATGGACAAACATTCCATAACCTCTGCTACTCATAAAAAAAGGAACCGGTTTGTACATTTGCTGACTGGCTGTGCTTTGTGTATCGGAAGTCCATAGAACCACTTTTTGGCCTCGTTTATCTAACCCGGTAAATGATTCCCCACAGCCGTAAATTTTTTCACCTGGAAATAAAGAAAACGAAGCGGCAATACTTCTTGAATAATCTGTTGAACGTTTAATAAAAAGGAACGGATATTTTTTTGAATGCATGCCTTCCAGCTCCTCAAAACTATTAGTGGCCGTCAATAATTTTTCACCTGCATCAAATAACTCTATTTTAAAATTCTTCTTATTTAAGATAAATGAACCATGTTCACTTTTGTAAATTACTTTCTCCTTTCCATCTTTTATTTTCCAACCGCCTTTTATTTCTGGCTCACCATCCAACATTAACGAAGGATATTCCTGTTGTACAGCAGAAGTGGTTTTCATTCGCCAACGAATCGTTCTTGAATTAATAAATGAAATTGAAAATTGACAAACCGGGTTAGATTCATAATCCTGCAAAGGCGCTTCTTTTTGATTGGCCATTCGAAGGTGCATATCGATCTTATTAAAAAACCAATCCATTTGCCAACGATGGTAATTCCATTGTATTTTCCCTTCACTTCTTTTTGCATTAAAATCTTTCACTTCGCCAGAAACAAAATATTCATTTTCCAATTCATAAAAATCATCCATGATATCTAAAGGATGATTTAGAAATTTTGATTGTTGAGACATTTTAATTTCTGAGTTTTATTTTTTAGTTCCTAGTTGAAAAATTTCAATCTCATAAGGAGATAATTTTAGTTGAAAATTATTCCCAAATTCCAGGGGAGCGTTGCTTCCTTCTAATAGCGAAAAATATTTTTTTTTTGAATCATAATCCAGGTACTTAAATTCTGTATATTGTTCTGAACCCGAAAGATTTATAACGACCAATATTGCATTCAGGTGATCAAAACGCTGGTAAGAAAATACAGAATCACTACTATTTTTAATCGTTTCATAACTTCCTGTGGAAATTACCGGGTTACTTTTCCGGATGCGGATCATCTTTTTATAAAAATTATAAATTGAATTGGAATCTGGTTTTTCTTCTTCCAGGGAAATTCCATCGTTCGGTTTGGCAAAACGATGATCCCACCAAGGACCAGAATCCTTATACCACAATGCCATTCCTTTACCGGTATCGGATTTATACCATTCAAATGCTTCCCGATCGGGAATCTCGTTGGCATCTGTCATTCCCCATTTTTGCCACTCTCCTTTACCATTCATTCCTAATTCCTGCCCATAATAAATGGAAGGAGTCTGGCCCAATAATAAATTAAGTGCGGCTGCAATTTTCAATTTGGGAAGGCTTTCATCCACCTGGTTTGCAAATCTTGGCAGATCATGATTTTCAATAAAAATAACCTGGTGCATTCCTTTTGGAAAAACGTGAAATGCAGAATCAGCCATTAGCGTCAAAAATTTTTTACTGAAGGATCGAATGCCGCCCATTAATTTAAAAGAATAAACCCGATCAACATCTGCCCTGGTAATATAATCAGCGGGCCAGGAATTCCAATCTGCCTGTTCAGCTACATTTACAATCGCAGGATTTACTTTTTTTAATGCGGTAATTAATGGCACCCAATATGTCTTAAAAAGATCATTTAATTGTGGTTTATAATCGAGATCATTCATCATGTGATCAAAACGAAATCCATCTACACCATCGTCAAACTTCCCGTCCTTATTGGGATCCAGCCAGTATGAATATAATTTGATATTGTATTCAAGAACCTTTGGATTTTTCAAATTTACCAAAGCCAGTTTTTTAATCACACCATTATATCCTTTTAATTCGGTGAGATTCATCACGATACTTTCTGTTTTTGTATGAGCAGCATCTTTCCAAATCAAATAATCGCTATAAGGAGATTTCAAATTATTGTAAGAACTCTTAAACCATGGATGATCCTCAGTAACATATTGTGTTTCCATATCCATGTAGATTTTCATGCCTCTTCGATGTACTTCTTTCACAAGAGAAAGGTAATCCTGCATCGTACCGAAAGTAGGATCGATCCTATAAAAATCATCTGAAAAATAATTATGATAAAAAACAGATTTATAAAGAGGAAGCAATTGAATAGAAGTAATTCCCAAATCCTGCAGGTAATCCAATTTTTCGCGAAGGCCATTCAGATCGCCAATGTTATCTCCATTGCTATCGTAAAAACTCCTTTGAAAAACATGATAGATTATTTCACTATCTGCAAAATTTTTATGGGAAGAAGTGATTTTTTGTGAGACACAAGAAAAGAAACAAAATATTACTGCAAATAAAATGAAAAGGCGGATATTGGTTTTAAGCATTATTCCTGCATATTTTTAAAGCAACAAGTTTACAAAATTTATTCAGCAATCTGAATTCTCTTTTTGTAAGTAAACGAAGAAATAACCCAATTTCTCATTTTGCTTTTCATTCCGGCTTTTGCAGAAAAATTGATTAATTTAGAAGAAAAATTTGAATTCTTCTTCCACAGTTTCATCTACTTTCTTATAAAAAAAATGGCTCCCATCATAGTCCTGGTTGTTTTGAGTGTGCTGATCGTTCTTTTTATTCTTTATAAAAAGCCAAAGAAGAAAATTACGCTTCCTGCAAATTATAAACAATTGTTATCAGATCACGTTTCCTATTACCGCAGGCTTGATGAAAAAAAGAAAACCATGTTTGAAGAAAAAATAAAAGGGTTTTTAGGCTACGTTAGAATTGATGGAATTGATACGACCGTTGATGAACTGGACAAGCTACTGGTAGCTGCAAGCGCTGTGATTCCGGTTTTTGGTTTTGAGAAATGGACTTATTTCAACCTGAAAAATGTGCTGCTTTATCCGGCTTCGTTTAACAAAGATGAATTCCTTGCCAGCGGTTATGAAAAAAACACTTTGGGCATGATTGGCAATGGGCCGATGCAAAGAGTAATGATCTTATCAAAACCTGCATTGCATTTCGGTTACCAAACGGAATCGACCAAAGAAAATACCGGCATTCATGAATTTGTCCATTTGTTAGACAAAGAAGATGGTGATGTTGATGGATTACCGGAAGCTTTGATCAAAAGAAAAGACAATTCTAAATGGATTGAACTCGTCAATAAGAATATCGAAAGTATTTTTTTGGGGCATTCTGATATCAATAGTTACGGCGCTTCCAACAGAGCAGAATTTTTTGCAGTGGCTTCTGAATATTTTTTTAACCAGCCTGTTTTATTCAAAGAAAATCATGCGGATCTTTTTGAATTCATGTTCATGATGTTTAATCAAAACCCCGCAACTATTTAATTTAGTAACGATAGTAAACAAACAAATAATAGGGAAAAGTATTTTGGTATTTAAATCCATTCACAAAAAAAATTTTACTTTTATCGACACAGCAAGAATAATTTAAAAAACTTTCACTTCTCCCACTTTTCGCAAAATAAAAAATTACACTTTGACTCAAAATATTTTTTTAATCGGTTTCATGGGAAGTGGAAAATCATATTGGGGAAGGATTTGGGCTAAAGAAACAGGCTTTACCTTTCACGACCTGGATGAAGTAATTGAAAAGTCTTTGAATATGTCAGTAGAAAGAATTTTCGAAAAATACGGTGAAAAAAAGTTCAGAGAAATGGAAAGAGATCATCTTCGCAAGTTTGATAATACCGGAAAAAACCTCGTAGCCTGCGGGGGAGGTACCCCCTGTTATTTTCACAATATGGATTGGATGAAAGGACATGGAAAAGTGATTTACCTTAAAGCATCTCCCCAAAATATTTTGGAAAGAGTAATGGATGAAAAAAACAAGCGACCTTTGCTGAAAGAATTAAATACTTCTGAATTATTATTTTTTATAGAAAAAAAACTGGGCGAACGCGAACCTTTTTACTCGAAAGCAGATCATATTTTTAATGTATCAGCGCTTGATGAAAAGTCTTTGAATTTGGTGCCAAATATTACACAACCATAAGAATGATTTATTATGCATAAAGGATTTATTAAAACAGCGGCGATATTTGGAGCACTATCAGTTGCTATTGGCGCGTTTGCCGCACATACTTTGAAAGGTTCCATCTCAAACTATGCACTTGAAATTTTTGAAACCGCGGTTAAATACCAGTTTTATCATGTATTTGCTTTACTTGCTGTGGGCATTCTTTATTCTCAATTCCCTTCCAAGACAATGAAATGGGCCGGATATTTATTTATTGCCGGAATCATTTTATTCAGCGGTTCATTATATATTCTTACATATATCAAGGCGGCGGTTCTGCCAGGTTACAATTGGATTGGTGCTATTACTCCATTGGGTGGCTTGTGTTTTATTCTGGGCTGGATTTTTATATTTGTTGGATTATCCAGAAAATAATTACAGAAAGCTTTTTTTGGAAGATTACAACAATTTAACTTCTCAACAATTTATCCCTTTCTCTATCTTTGCGACCAATGGCAACTACCGCAAAAAAGGCTAAAAAAACAAAGGCTTCTCCCTCTTCTAAATTTAAAGCAGACAAAGTGGAAAAAATAGAAGTTAAAAAATTAATTCATGATGAACGTTCTCATAAAATAGCTGGCGCTTTTTTTATCTTAATCGCTTTTTTATTATTCATCGCTTTTACTTCTTACTTATTTACCTGGCAACAGGATCAATCCAAAGTTTTACAGGGAGCAAAAATTTTATTACCCAGCCACGAGCAACCAACAGCAAATGCTTTGGGCGCTGCCGGAGCGTATTTTTCAGATCTTTTTTTTCGTTCAGGATTTGGAGTTGCTTCCTATTTGTTTTGTCTTTTCTTTTTTGTGGTTGGCGTAAATTTAATTTCTCCAAGGAAAATTTTTTCTGTAAGCAGAAATCTCCGCTATGTCATTGTTGGTTTGGTTGTTATTAGTGTTTGTGCATCCTTCCTTTTTCATACTCCTAATTTCCATAAAATTAATTCGTCTTCCATTGAATTTTTTTGGGGCGGTAAAGTGGGCGATATGATCAGTGAATGGCTACAGCAGGTGATCGGGTATGTTGGAACGGCGTTGGTTCTGCTGGCCGGTTTGTTGAGTTATATAATCTGGCGTTTTAATCCTTCCTTCAATTTTAAAAATAAAATACAAATTGCAAAAGATCTTCTTGCAGAAAAGACTTCAGATTCTTATGATGAAGAAATCAATGTAGTAAAACAGCAGCCCGAATTATTTCCCTTAAAAAATATCCCGGTTTCAGAAAATCATGGAAATGATAATGGATTTGATATTATAGAAAAGGAGGAAGAACCGATTATAAAAAATAATTTTAATAAACCAGAAAGAAAACCTCTTGCTCCGGAAAGTGGGCTGACACTGCAGGTTAAAAACGCCGAAGTTTTAGTTGATAAAGAAGAACCAGCGCCCGTAATACAACCTAAAATAAAATCAGATCCTTATGACCCGATCCTTGATCTGAGAAACTATAAATATCCTTCGATTGATCTCCTGGAAAATCATGGAAGTGATAAGATCATCCAGGATGTGAGTGAATTGGAAGAAAACAAAAACCAGATTCTCCATACACTGAAGAATTATGATATCGACATTCAGAAAATTTTTGCCACGGTTGGTCCCACGGTAACCTTGTATGAAATTATTCCGGCTCCGGGCGTTCGTATTTCACGTATAAAAAACCTTGAAGATGATATCGCTCTAAGCCTTTCTGCGCTTGGTATTCGTATCATCGCTCCTATCCCTGGGAAAGGAACAATTGGTATTGAAGTGCCCAACATTAAGAAGACAGTTGTGAGCATGAAAACACTTTTAAGCTCGGAAAAATTTCTTAATAATAATTATACTTTACCGATCGCTATTGGCAAAAAAATTGACAATGAAAATTTCATTGTTGATCTTACTGCCATGCCGCATTTATTGATGGCAGGCGCCACCGGGCAGGGAAAATCTGTAGGTTTGAATGCAATACTTGTTTCACTTTTATATAAAAAACATCCGTCGCAGTTAAAGCTGGTTTTAATTGATCCTAAAAAAGTAGAATTAAGTATTTATCAGAGTATTGAAAAACATTTCCTGGCAAAATTGCCGGGTGAGGAAGATGCGATTATCACCGATACCAAAAAAGTAATTCATACTTTGAATGCGTTGTGCATCGAAATGGACAACCGCTACGATCTGCTGAAAGAGGCGGGAACGAGAAACATTAAAGAATACAATCAAAAATTTGTTGCCAGGAAATTAAATCCTGAAAAAGGTCACCAGTTTTTGCCTTTTATTGTGTTGGTAATTGATGAGTTTGCCGATCTGATCATGACGGCAGGAAAAGAAGTGGAAATGCCCATTGCCCGTCTAGCACAGCTTGCGCGGGCAGTAGGAATTCACCTGATCATTGCCACCCAGAGGCCTTCGGTAAATATTATCACTGGTACGATCAAAGCCAATTTCCCGGCTCGTATTGCTTTTAAAGTAAGTAGTAAAATTGATAGTCGTACAATTTTGGATATTGGTGGCGCTGAACAATTAATTGGAAAAGGAGATATGCTGATCAGCTACAACGGAGAATTGACGCGCCTTCAATGCGCTTTCGTTGATACGCCGGAAGTTGATAAGATAACTGATTTTATCGGAGAGCAGCAGGGCTATGCCGAAGCATTTATGTTGCCGGAATATGTGGATGAAAAAGAATTTGAAAACAAATCTTTTGATGCAGCAGATCGCGATCCGCTTTTTGAAGATGCAGCAAAACTGATCGTCCAAAGCCAGAGCGGCAGTACTTCTTTATTACAAAGGAGAATGAAACTTGGGTATAATCGCGCGGGCCGTTTGATGGATCAATTAGAAGCAGCGGGAATTGTAGGTCCAAACCAGGGGAGTAAAGTGCGCGATGTAATGATAAAAACGGATGCCGAATTGCAGCAATTTTTAAATATTGATTAAGGTGCCTTTTCAGTGATTTCAAAACCAGACAATAAGTTCTTGCTCAGTAAACCAACAAATAATCGGTTTTTTCATTTTGAGAAAGAAATTATTGCTTCAAAGCCGCATCCTGAATTTCATCGAATGAAATACCTAAATGGCTTTCATTAAAGATGCATTTTCCTTTGTCGATCACTAAAACCTGGGGAGACTGATGGGAAATACCGAAATCGTTTGCAATTTTGTTGGAAAGGCTTCTGAATCGTATCAGGTCAAGAAGATAAAAGTTAATTCCTTCCGGTGATTCTTTCTTGTCCAGCTTGTTCTTTGCCATGCTGCTGATCGA
>JBDTJV010000333.1:0-4614 GCA_039935675.1 Ginsengibacter sp.
CAGAAAAAATTAAAGCGATGAAAGATGGATTGGCAAAACTCAAAGAGCAAGGTATTGAGGCAATAGAGGATTAAATCTTAAGCTAAAAAACTATAATCAACGTTGTTGGTAATGATCTGATTAGCATCCTCATTTAACCTTCTATTACTGCTACCGAATTGTGCGAACTTTTGGGGATATTGTAAATTGTTTCTTTTATAAAATATTAAGTTACCTTTTTTAAATTGCATGATATTTAGATTCTCACCTCCTCTGCCCGTGTAAATAAAATCACTTGTATCAAAATAAAAATAATAATTAGCCACATTCTTAAAACTTTCATTGAAATTAATAGTTACATTACTTCCTGAAATATTTAACCCGCTTTGTTGTAAGGACCTTATTGCAACCCGTTGATTTGACTCTTCAACATTATCAAGAAATAATACTACAAGGGAAGTCTGGTAGCCTGCATTTTTGGCTATATCAACCATGTTTTTATAGGACTCATCATTAAAGACAGTTTCCACGATAATATTTTTCTTTTTTTTAAAGCTCCTTAGAAAAAGTTCATTGGTTCTTCCTTTATAAACATCAGCCATAATTATTTCAAAGCCGGTCAATTCGTTTAGCCTGCTTCTAATAAAAGTGGATTTTCCTGCTGCATTGCAACCTACAACGAAAATTAATTGAGGTTTTATCATTCACTTTCTAATTTTTGTACGACAGTGTCAACAATACTTACCGGCATGCCATTTTGATCTGATATGACTTCTATAGTTACAAGGAATTTTTCGCCAGTTGGAAGTTCTTTGCGCCAATAACCACCATCTTCTGTAAACTTTCCATAAAATGGATTGCCTATTTCAAAGGCCCGCTGGCGACCTAATTCATGCATATTAGTCATGTTTTGTAATAATTTCTCAACTACTGATGAAGGGTCCATATTTATAAAAGTTTAATTATTCAAATATACAAAATGCAGGAACGATATCTGGGCATCGGATTTAAAATTCACCTTGGAATTGCTACTGGTAAAGTTTATGAATGGATTGACTTATATTTAATCTCCATTTATGCATTCAAAAGAATTTAAAAATTTAGCCTTATCCTTTCCCGGAATAATCAGCCAACCTCATTTTGACCGGACTGCTATCAAAATAGAAGGCAAAAGGATATTTGCCACTCTTCATGAAAAAAATGAATCGGCCAATATTTTACTATCTCTTCCTGAGCAAAAACTATTTTCCGAAATAAACCAATCAATTTATCCCCTCCCCAATAAATGGGGTACCCATGGATGGACTACTTTTGAAATTAAAAACCTGGAACGCGATATAGTGTTTGAGGCACTGAGGAGTGCTTATGGGGAAGTGTTGAATAGGAAAGCCCACAAATAAATCCGGAGGAGTTTATCTATCAGAGGTGACACCTTTTAAAAAGGTGTCACCTCTGATAGTGATTGACGCAGCCTCTTTTTCAGCCACGCAGGACTTATCCTCACATCTGCCCGGTTTATAAATTATTTCTTTTTGGCCCGGTTAACATCAAATTTCTTAACTGCTCCTGGTGACACCGGAGTGAAAAAGTTTACGAGGTTGCCATCCGGGTCACGAAATAAAAAAGACTTATTACCCCAGGGCATTGTTGTAGGTTTTTGAACGATATAATTTTGAAGATAATCAGCTAATCTTTCATAATCTTTTTCTGCGTCGGCTACCCTGAACTCTATTATGGCTGAATGATTTTGGGCTGCTTTTGCTGCTTCTTCTCCTCCAAAGAATTGTAAGGTGTTGGTGCTGCCAATTGCTAAAGTTGCCGTTGGCGTTTGCAATTCTGCAAAGTCCGGAGTGTATTGCACGACGGGCATTCCCGTTACTTGCTCATAAAACTTAACCAGTTTATTGATGTTGTCTGTGATAATACGAATGGATGCTAAATTCATGTTGCTTTTTTTAGTTATAAAGCAAAATTAAAATGGCACTAAGACAACGGTGTGTCAGGGGTATTAAATTTTTTTTCTTTATCTGCTAAATATTTCTGAAGTGTGATTTTGTGGGGTTTAAAATTTAATGCCAATGATTGAATCTCGGAAATTTTATCCAGCCGAAACATTCTATAATCTTTCCTGAGCCTGCACCAGGCAATAAGTGTCCAGCTTTCCTGTAAGCTGTAGTATAGTGCAAATGGCTCAATTTTTCGTTCTGTTATTTCATTTTTATTTTCTGATTGATAGACGATATTCAAGACTTTAAAATCGGTCAATGCGGTTTGAATCAGCGCTAACGAATTACTCGGATTTGTTGGTGATATAGCAGGACTGATTGCAATTCTTTGTGATAATAATTCCACCTTTTCCTTTGTTGAATATTGGAGCACCGCCTTCACTTTATTTAAAGCTCCTGTATATTCCTTGATAAGAGAACTATCCCTGTTTTTCATCATCAATTGCCCGGCTGTAATTAAGGCATTGGCTTCACTTTCTGTAAACATTACCGGGGGGATTTTATAGCCTTCCATTAACGTATAACCCTTGCCGTCATCCGTTAGAATTGGCACGCCCGCCTGTTCCAATGCTTTGATATCTCTATAAATTGTCCGGACACTTACATCAAATTTTTCAGCAAGACTGGTTGAAGTTATAAGTCGTTTGGTTTGCAACTGGATTAAAATTGCAGTCAGTCGTGACAGCCGGTTTGTTTCGTTGTTGTTCATTTTTGTTTGACTGCCAATGATACACAACCAGGAGGCTAAGGTCAATTTTATTTTTAAAATGAATGTAAGTTCTTTCTTAATTATAAAATAAGCAAAACAGATATTTTAAAATTAAAATATTCAAAGAATGAGCGGTATGATAGCAGAAGATGGCATTGCCTTAAAAAGATTCAGATATTTCTAAAATGAACTCTTAAATGTTTTATCAGCTTTCCAGGGCTTTACCAAATACCTTCTACGAGGTATATTTGTCAAAGATTCAGTTAAGGCAAGGCTAGGTAATTACTATAAAAAAGAGTTTTAATTCCCGTTCCAAATGGAACACTTCCATTTATCACTCAAACCACTTATTATTGTGAAATATTTTATCAGAACAACTTAAAAAATTCATTGATCATGCAGCCGACCTCTTCGTATATAAAAGCCATTTCTATCCTGCATTATGCATTGCTGGCAGGGCAATTGTTTTTTGGAATTATCATGTTCTTCCTGGTTTGGATAAAAAGGGAGAATTCGTTTCCTCTCGGAAATATTTCACAGCAAATGTTGATAGCACGTATTGTATTAGCAGCGCTGGCTTACCTGGCGGGGAATATGTTGTTCAAAAAGAAGTTAGAGAATATTAATGAGGGGAGTAATCCCGCAACTAAAAAGCTGGACGAATACCGCGCAGCAAATATCACGCGCTGGGCCGTTATGGAATTTGCTGCTTTATTCTGTATCATTATTTTCTTTGTAACCGGAAATTATTCCATCATGATCGTCGCAGTGGTTATGATATTGTTATTTTTTACAACCAGGCCTTCCGCTCAAAAAACAGTTGCAGACCTGGGTATCAGTTTGAATGATCTTGATGATAGCGGAAACGATGGGAACAAGTACGCGTGAATTAATTTTTATTTTTTGATTATCAGCTATTAATTGCAGTGAGCAAACAAATAGAGTGATTTTCTAATTCTGATAGAAGACTAGAATTTTTTCTATTCTATCGCTGGCGCGGGTTTCCAGAATTGCGCCAGGCCTTTTACCTTTTTTTTATCCGGATTTGCAAAAATAACCATTTAAGCTTTTTGTAAATAATTCTAAAATCTCCGCCAGGACTGTCTTTTATATGGATCCTGGCTGAGAGAGCAATGGAAATCCAACTAACTCAAAGCACCCACTTCCGGGGTGTTGCTTTTCTTTATCAGCTTGAATTTATTTGTCCATTTGAAAATAAATGGAACGACCAGAACGGTAGGTAAGAGCCAGATAACATAAGTAGGTAAAAAGTCTTGCAAGGCATCGCCATTCACTACCAGGAATGCAGTGAGGGCAGCAATATAGGCACCGATCATTCGCTGCAGATGAGCCAGTAGCCAGAAGTTTATTACATTACTTTTACCCCTGAAATTCTTAATATCGGTTTTTACGAATTTTAAACCTACAAGACCAAAGACAATTAATACGATACCGAAATTATTTCCTTTTACAAGGTTGTAGATCCCAAATCCAATAAAGGCCATTCCAAAAACTGCCATAAAAGATGTCAGTGCCCAATCTATTATTCCGGGCCTTTGACTTATGCTAATATTTTTCAACCGTAAATAACGATCGCCTGAGGCAGCCATATAAATGGTGAAAACCCCCACGATAAACAGGAAATAATTGGGGTGCAAAACTGAAAGAACAAACGCTGAAAAGCCTACTGCAAGCATGCTGTAAAGGAAAAACTTACCGGCAAGTTTATGTGTCTTGTCGCCCTTTTTCCTCAAAATATTTATGGTGCCTGCGAGCAGCCCGGTTGTGCCGGAAATAATATGAATCACTAAAAAGATCCTGAAAGTTATTTCCATAATGTTGGCTTTACCTCAAACATAAGCTTTTGTTTTACAGTTTTAAATTCTTTCCGGAAGAATCCCGGTATTTCTTTTATCCGGA
>JBDTJV010000334.1:0-2585 GCA_039935675.1 Ginsengibacter sp.
AAAAGATTTGATCTCCTTATCATGCGAAGGTTCATGATGTGGCTTTTTACGGCAGGCGGTCATAAAAATGCAACCCGTTAATATTAATAAAGCAGCTGTTTTGTTCATGGTTATTTCTTTTAAATTGACATAGAGAAATTTCTTTGCTTTATTTTTTACAAAGGCTCAAACCTCACCTAAAACTCATAAAGTTTTAAAGTTAAACATCGCTTTTTATATTCCAAAATTTCCGCTCATCAAAGAATCTTTTGAGCACATTTAATTATAATTGTAAATCATTATCAATCCTGGTTGATTCACATTCATATCCATTACATTCACATTCTCTAATATTTTTTATTGTTGTGTAATGAAATTTGATGAAAAATTAAAGACATCATGAAAAAACAATTTCTCTTAATACTTTCTTTGATTCTTACAATACCTTGTTTTGCACAGATAAAATGGAGTAATGACTCAGTTTCTGCCAACGAGGTGAATTAGAATAATTATTCAACAACTTTCATCGGTGATATAAAAGAAAACAACTCCATTTATCGTAACAGCTATTTCTTATAATGGGATATATTTGTCAACACACAATCTATTATTCGTTGCGAATCAAGTAATGACTACACCACATTTTATTTAGAAAATGGAGGAAACTGCTCGTTTCAAAACCTATCTATGAATATGAAGAAATATTGAGCGATTATGGGTTCATTCGCTGTCACCAATCTCATCTTGTCAACAAGAAATTTATTAGAAGCCTGGTAAAAGAAGATGGCGGTTATTTATTATTAAATGATCAAACCCAGTTGCCAATATCAAAAAACAAAAAAGAATTTGTAAAAGAAATATTGGAACATCTGCACAAACGTTGAAAAACTTGCTGAATGTGGATAGTACAGACACAACGGCGGCGACTGCAAAACGATATTATCTGTAAAACAAAAACCCCCGGTATTTTTTCGTTTATGGACAAGGTACATGGCGGTGCACGATACCTTTAAAAAAATTGTCACCTGTTTTTATTAAATTAAAACTGAAGCTAAATGTTGATAATTAATTATCTACGCTTAGCTGGTTTTAAACCTTAGCATATTTCTTGTTTGATCAATAACCTCATCTACCTTGTTTTTGCTTCTGGCATCGTACCAAAAATACATATAAACATCAGCCTTATCTTTCTTGTGAAGTAAAACCACTTTACAAAATTTATATTTTCGCTTATAAGCATTTTCATTATTAAGTTTATAAATCACCACGTTATCTGCATTATAGTATTCATCTGCCTCGTTATTTGAAAGAAAAAGCAACTTCTCATTTTCGATATCAGATTCTATTTCAATTCCTCTCAGGAAACTTAAATTCATCGTTGTACTTTTAGACTTGTATCTTTGAATGTGCATTAACGAATCTGTCATTCTTGAAAGATCAAAATAAGTAAAATCAATAATAATATCTCCTTTTTCATCGGTTAGTTCATTTTGAAAAGAACTAAGTATGAAATCATTTCCTTCTCTATAATTATTATCTGGAATTGTTTCTATAAAATCTTTAGGTGCATTATATACCAACCCATTATATTTACTATAATCTGATAAAGAAATTATTTTATTTTGAGAAATTCCCGATTTACCAAAAAAAAGAAGTAATGAAACGAGTAAATATTTATTAGACATTTTGGTTTAACATTTAAGAAAATTACTCTGCAAAACTACTTAAGTCCGATAATATTTCTGAATCAAATTTGCACGGGATTTACTTCTTAGAGATATTTAAATTTATCCTTACCAGTTTCTTCATCCCATCAAAAGATTTAATCAATTCAATTTGAAAAGCAGTAAACAAACAAATCATGGAGATTTATATTTTCATTTTCAAAATGATTGCAATTCTCAATTCCTGCTCCCCCAATTTATCTTTAATGAAGAATAGTCAAAGCTCCGGAAACATGCACCAAATGGCATTATCCTGGCATGATCACTAAATCAAAATACCAGGTATTCCTTCGTTTGCTGCATCATTCCATTAGTAAACAAACAAATAAGTGTAATTGTTATTTTCTCTAAATTAAATGGCATTCAATAAATCTTAAAGTTTGAATTTTCTAAACTTTTTCTCCTTATTAAATCCCTGAAAATAAATCTGTGACTTGCATAGTTGCGAGCCCGCGTCCACAACATTCTATAAACTTTATTACCTTGTATCAAAAAATCCATGAAACCTTTTCACTCCTCCTGGATCTTACGTGCAGTTTTACCAGGCATTTTATTTTTTGCTTTTAATTCCTCCTATGCCCAAAGTTCTATTTATCACAAAGGCTGGACCGACCTGAATAAAAATGGTAAGAAAGATATTTATGAAGATCCTTCGGCGCCAATCGAAAAACGAGTTCAGGACTTGGTAAAGCAAATGAATCTGAATGAAAAAGCAGGTCAGCTTACTACGCTGTATGGTTATGGAGCCGTTTTGAAAGATTCTTTACCAACTCCGGATTGGAAAAATGAAGTTTGGAAAGATGGGATTGCTAACATAGATGAGCAGCTTACCGGACAGCGAAAATCCAAAGTTTTTTCACTCCCCTATTCTTCACATGCAGC
>JBDTJV010000335.1:0-3257 GCA_039935675.1 Ginsengibacter sp.
GTATTTGCTCTATTGCTCTTCACAGAAATATTGTTTTTTTACAAATATTTTTAAAACATCTATAGTAAATCAACAATTTCCTATGATTCTTATTTTGCCGAATTCCCTCTAAATTCCTAATTTTCCAGCGGAAAATTATAAGGCATCCAGGTTATAAGATTTTGCAAATCACTCTTTACATTATCGCTAACTGGAATTCCCCATTTCTCAAAAAATGGTGCGATGTTTCTTTGGGTCACTTTCGAAAATGTTGAAACCCATAGATCTCTTTTTTTCTGGTCGTTATTGGCATAACTTCCGGATGGATCATTGGCTGCCATTGCCTGGTATTCACGAAAGAATTTTTTAAATGATTCCCATCCAAATCCTTCCTGCAACTGGCGAAACATAATCAAACCAAGAAAAGGATCTTTTTGCCATTTTTCATAATCACTCCCTTCGGCAAAATATTTTTTCATCATTTTTTCCGTATTCGTATTAGAAATGCCGCTGTGTGCATCGTCCCTTCCGCCCATCAGCCGGTCAAACATATAGATAGAAAAGAAATTACAGCTCACTTCTGTTGTTCCGCCAAATACCCAATCCAGGTTTTGCATATTATGACCTATCTCATGAAAAAATCCCCAATTGGCGCCGCCTTTACTTGGCTTCATCAGCAATTCAGGATTGGCAATAATGTCTTCAGAATACATGTGCTTTACCGGTGAATGATGCACCATGATGGGATAGCCACTGTGCATAAATCCACCACCAATATGTTCATCTACCACCATGCGCTGTGGTCGATAAAATGGATGCGGAATCTGCGCCAGGTCCATTTCTCCACCTATGATAAGATCCCATAGTTTCATTACCTTTTCCGGATCATGCACTTTTTGCAAAACGGAATCAGGAATAGAAATGATGATATCATCAGAAGCCAGTTCCCCCCACGGAGCTTTGTTATTTTTCAACTGGTCTTCCCATTGTTCTGATGTAGTAGTTCCTAATTGATAAAGGGGCGCCACGATCGCATGATTAATGGTTATGTTTTCAGTCCAATCATCTGATTTCGGCGAAGCAGTTATATAAATTAATCCCCCGAAAGGCGATGCCACTCTCGTTACTTCGCTGTTCAGCTTTTGTTTTTTTACGATGATGGGCATTCTGCGCCATGCTTCTGTAGATGCCACCCATTGATTCAGCCGGTCGGAGTGGCAACCAATCTGCACGCTGATATTTTTATCTTTTAATTCTTTCGGAATAATGATTTCCACATATTCTCCGGGAACCGCATACATTCCTGTGCTATACATTGTATTAGCCCAAGGGCTCGAATAATCAAGTTTTGAAACAATGGGGATTAAAGAATTGCTGATCTTTTTATGAGAAATTTTAATAGTCCGGCCGGTAAATTCATAACCGTCTTTTACTTTTCCAGGAAAGAAATCAGAAGAAGGCTGTGCTTTTATTTTTTTATAATCGCTTTCTTTTAGTTGCTTTACACACCATTGTGCTACAGCCTCGCGCAGTGATGTATCCTTTACAGCTAAAGGGTTTTCTGGAGTGATAATGATGTTTTCAGGAGTTACCGAATTATTTTTATTCTGAGCATCTGCATTAATCAACAACAATAAGATTGAAAAAGTAAGCAGGAATCTTAATTTCATAAAAAATTTTAATCAGTTATTAATTTTCAACTAACGTTGTAATTTTATTTAGCTGTAATTTTCTTGAAGATAATTATAAGAATAACATAAATAACAGGATAAAATAACACAATTGGAATAAGTATCCTTCTAATACGACTTTCAGGTTTTTTTTGAAATGCTTGAAAGTATTTTTCTCTTTTTCCTTCTTTTGCCAAAGAAAGGTATAATAAATAGATAATACAGATTAAGGTATAGGAAGCATATATTTTTGCTAATAAATGGTTGTTTAATTTAAAAGACAAAACTAAAATTGTTATAAAAGGCAATGGAAGCAACTCAAAAAAAACTAAAGTAAACGCCAATCCATTCGAGCGGTCAATTTTTTTAAAAACTCTATAAATAAGTCTTCTATATAAAAACCAAATATAAAAAACAAACCTTTCCAAATTTTAAATTTATCTCAGAACGATTATAAAATAAAAGCTCATTTACTTTCCATAAGTTGTTCATTATCCCGCAAAGCTGTAAAATTTAATCAAACCTCACAGGTTTTAAAAACCATTTAAAAAAAGAAAAAGGGGATTTCTAATTATTTGTTGGTTTACCGGAATCTTTTATTATACTCTCTTATAATTTTGATCATATCCTCAAACCTATATTCTTTCTTTTCAATTTTTTTCAACATATCGGGCGTATCAAAAAAAACATGTCTCATCATTACTTTAAAATCTTTTTGATTAATATAAACAAATTGATTTCTATCTTTTTCCAGCACATAGGTATTATCATAATTTTTTGCAAAGAAATAGAGATTGATTTTTCCAACTGCCAACCAGGGCATCATTTCTTCTTTTCCTTTAAATGGTATCCTGGCTAAATAAACAAACTGTGTTATAATACTTTTAATATTGTGAACAGAAAATACTGAGTCAGAACCGTTCGAGTCTGCTTTGAAAAAAACCTTTTCAACCGGTACAGTATAAGCGTATTTAACCAATCCACCCAATGTATCACCATCTTTAGTGATAATTACTCCCGGTTGAAAGCCCGGGCCTGACTTACTGGTCGATGGTAAAAACCTGTTATCTGTAAAGTCTGTTACTTGTTGAAAATCAGTTTGTGTCTGATTGTATAATGGAACTGAAAAGCTATTTGACTGGCCATTGATAATGATCTGCGACTGGCAATAAGCAGAATTAAAAGACAAAATGTAAATAAGAATAATACAAAAATTTCTCACACTTTAAAAAACTATTTAGGTAAATTATTAAAATCAATTTCAGGGTGAACGCCGTTTGCTTTACGTTCTATCGTGGTACGCGGTGCGAGATTATTCATTTCTTTAAAACCACCAGAGAACATATAGAACTGGTTATTTTCAACGCCTGCGCCATAATCGTAGCGTTGGTGCTTCTCAGGGCTCGCCGTTGTGGTGAGAAAACATTTGGTCAATTCTATCCATGTCCCTGAAGGGGTACATATCCATTGATTGCCATAACCTGCTTTAAAAAAATCATCCCCGTTGTCTCCAAAATTTTCAACAAACGAATATAGCCCCGAAAATAATTTACCGTCTGTTTTTGTTTTATCCCAAATAGCCATAAGATTCCATTTCCCATTTTCAGG
>JBDTJV010000336.1:0-4590 GCA_039935675.1 Ginsengibacter sp.
TTCATACAGCTACTGCCGCAAAAGTCTTTAATGTAAAAGAAGAAGAGGTGACCAAGGAAATGCGTTACAAGGCAAAGAGTGTGAATTTTGGAATTATTTACGGACAAAGTGCTTTCGGACTTGCAGAGAATATTGGCGTAAGCCGCACCGAAGCAAAAGAGATCATCGATGCGTATAAAAAGGAATTTTTCCTGATTGAAAAATATATGGGCGATATGATAAATTTTTGCAAAGCTAACGGTTATGTACAAACGTTAATGGGCAGGAAGCGGTGGTTGAAAGATATTAATTCATCCAACTGGACGGTACGGGGATATGCAGAAAGGAACGCGATCAATTCTCCCATACAGGGAACTGCAGCCGATATGATCAAGCTTGCGATGATCAATATTCAACGGGATTTTAAAAAACACAATTTCAAATCAAAAATGATCCTCCAGGTTCATGATGAACTGGTTTTTGATGCCCATCTTTCTGAAGTGGAAATTATAAAACCCATCATTATTGAAAACATGAGAAATGCGATGATTCTTCCCAATAATGTGCCCATTGAAGCCGAGATTGGTGTAGGTGAAAACTGGCTGGAAGCTCATTGATGCAGACATGCTTTAAAGCATTTAAACTATTTATTTTCATTCATGTAATTTTATAAAAATTTATTTTTTTGAACCAGACAATTTTTGCAAAAGACCTTACGAAGAAATACGGCAAACGGACAGTGAATAACAAAGTTTCTTTCCAGGTGAGCCAGGGAGAAATTGTGGGATTACTGGGCCCAAACGGCGCTGGAAAAACAACTTCTTTTTACCAGGTAGTTGGTTTGATAAAGCCTGACGATGGCGATGTCTATTTGAATGATTTGAACATAACAAAGCTTCCCATGTTCAAAAGAGCGAAAATGGGATTGGGTTATCTACCGCAGGAAGCCAGTGTTTTCAGAAAACTTACTGTTGAAGATAACATTGCTGCTGTTTTGGAAATGACAAAGCTTTCCAGGAAAGAGCAAAAAGAAAAACTGGAAACGTTGATTTCCGAATTCAACCTGGATCATGTGCGCAAGAGTAATGGAGACGTGTTAAGCGGCGGTGAAAGAAGAAGAACAGAAATTGCCCGCGCACTTGCTGTTGATCCTAAATTTATTTTGTTGGACGAGCCTTTTGCTGGTATTGATCCCATTGCAGTGGAAGATATTCAGTCCATCGTGACAAGGCTGCGCTATAAAAATATAGGAATTTTAATCACTGATCACAATGTAAATGAAACGCTTTCTATTTGCGACCGGGCTTATCTTTTAATCGAAGGAAAAATATTCATTGAAGGCACTGCCGAAGAACTTGCTAAAGATGAACAGGTTAGAAGATTGTATCTTGGGAGAAATTTTGAATTAAAAAGAAAGGATTATTTACATGATGATGTTTTTAAATGATCACCCGGATTTAATAATTATCCAACTTGCCAATTAACGAATCAACTATAATAACCAATAAAAAATTGAAACTTCTCAGCCCTGTCATATCTCGTTTGGCAAGATTGCGGCTTTGGGGTGTACAGAACTGGATCAGCTTTCCCGTTTCTGCGCAGCGCAATGTTTTACAACATTTGGTAACGCAGGCGCAATACACAGAATTCGGAAGGAAATATAAATTTTCAAGGCTCTTCACGGTAAAAGATTTTAAAAGTCGGGTTCCTATTCACGAATACGATGATCTGAAGCCTTATATAAAAAGGATGATGAAAGGCGAACAAAATATTTTGTGGAACACGCCAATCAACTGGTTTGCTAAAAGCAGCGGCACTACTTCTGATAAAAGCAAATTCATCCCTGTAAGCGATGAAAGCCTGAAAGACATTCATTTTAAGGGTTCGAAAGATGTATTAACCAACTATTATAAGAATTTTCCTGACAGCGATTTGCTTACGGGCAAAAGTTTGGTTGTTGGAGGTAGCCACCAGGTTCATAGTTTGGAAGAAGATATTCAATACGGCGATCTCAGCGCCGTGCTGATGCAAAACACTCCTTTTTGGGGACATTGGATAAGAACGCCTGAACTGAAGATAGCTTTGCTTGACGAATGGGAAAGTAAGATAGAGCAACTCGCGCAATCAACTATCAGTGAAAATGTTACTTCGTTGGCTGGCGTTCCTACATGGACTATAATTTTGATCAAAAAGATCCTGGATATTTCCGGAAAAAAAACGCTCAAGGAGGTTTGGCCAAACCTGGAATTGTACATGCATGGCGGAGTTTCGTTTACGCCTTACCGTGAGCAAATCAATAAACTCATTGGCGATCCCATTAATTACCTCGAAATGTACAATGCGAGCGAGGGTTTTTTTGCCGCGCAGAATACTCCCGATGATGAAGGCCTTTTACTTTTCACAGATCATGGAATTTTTTATGAATTTCTCCCGGTTGAGGAATACGGCAAGCCGGATGCAAAAACAATAGGTTTGAAGGAAGTGGCGCTTAATAAAAACTATGCCCTGGTGATAAGTACTAACGGCGGCCTTTGGAGATACCTTATAGGTGACACAGTTCAGTTTACATCATTGCGTCCTTTCAAAATTAAAGTCACAGGCCGGTTAAAGCATTATATGAATGCATTTGGCGAAGAAGTGATCGTGGATAATGCAGACAAAGCCATTGCCATAGCATCTGCAAAGACAGACTCTGTTGTAAAAGATTATACAGCGGCTCCTGTTTTTCTGAATGAAAAAAATATCGGTGCAC
Organism: Ginsengibacter sp.; assembly: GCA_039935675.1. Classification (GTDB taxonomy): domain Bacteria; phylum Bacteroidota; class Bacteroidia; order Chitinophagales; family Chitinophagaceae; genus Ginsengibacter. The sequence goes on from JBDTJV010000336.1 coordinate 2,732, forward strand.
ATGAGTGGTTGATCGAGTTTGACAAATTACCAATCGATCTTAAGCAATTTTCTTTGGAACTTGACGAAGCTTTAAAATCTTTAAACAGTGATTATGAGGCAAAACGTTATAGAAATATTGCGCTTCGCGAACCAATTATTCAATCGTTGCCGGAAGGTACTTTTGATAAGTGGCTGAAGGGAAAAGGCAAATTAGGTGGCCAGCATAAAGTGCCCCGTTTGAGCAATGAAAGAAAAATGATCGATGAGATTTTAGCCATGTCAGATACGTGAATTAAGAATTCTGATTTTTTGTTGGTTTACTATATTTATTAAAAATAAATTTTTCAATTATCATTATAAAAGAACACATCGTATGAAAAAATTTTTTTCGTTAATCTTAATCTTTGTCTCAATTGGTTTTACATCCGTCGCACAAAAAAAATCTTCAACTAATGCGTCGAAAAATGAAGCTTCTGCAGACAATAATCCAATGGTGATCGTAGATTCATCAGTTACCACTAAAAACACAATCACCATCAAAGGACAAACCATTCCTTACACTGCAAAAGCAGGTACTTTGCCCATCTGGGACAAAGAAGGAAAGCCAATAGCTTCTGTCTTTTATACTTATTATGAAAGAACGGATGTAAAGGACCGCGCTTCCAGGCCGTTAGTTATTTCTTTTAACGGCGGACCAGGCACTCCTTCTGTTTGGATGGAAATTGGATACACTGGCCCAAGAATTTTAGATGTTGATGATGAAGGATATCCTGTAGAACCTTATGGGTTGCGCGATAATCCTAATTCTATATTAGATGTGGCTGATATTGTTTATGTCGATCCGGTAAATACAGGTTTTTCACGAAAAGTGAATGACGATATTCCTGATTCAAAATTTTATGGTGTAAACGAAGACATTTCTTATCTCGGAGATTGGATCAATACATTTGTTACCCGTAATAACCGTTGGGCATCTCCGAAATTTTTAATAGGTGAAAGCTACGGAACCACCCGTGTGGCAGGCCTTGCTTTGGAATTGCAAGATCAGCAATGGATGTACCTGGATGGCGTTGTGCTGGTATCTCCTACTGATTTAGGAATTGATCGCGGTGGCCCGGTTGGTGAAGCTTTGTACTTACCTTATTTTTCAGCTACAGCCTGGTATCATAAGGCGCTTCCTGCCGATCTACAAAGCAAAGACCTTACAGATGTGTTGCCGGAAGTAGAGCATTTTACTGTCAATGAACTGATTCCTGCTCTTACAAAAGGAAGCACCTTATCCGACGCTGAAAAGGAAGCAATTGCTTCCAAAATGTCCCGCTATTCCGGGCTTTCAGAAAAAGTAATTTTGCAACACAACCTTGTAATTCCTGCCGACTTTTTTTGGAAAGAATTGCTGCGGGATAAAGGTTTTACTATTGGCAGATTGGACTCCAGGTATAAAGGAATTGACAGGGAAGCCGCGGGTGATGGTCCGGATTATAACGCTGAGCTTACGGCCTGGTTACATTCATTTACACCAGCCATTAATATTTATTTGAGAGATGAATTAAAATACAAAACCGATTTGAAATATAATATGTTTGGCTCGGTATGGCCATGGGATAATAAAAATAACAGAACCGGCGAAAACCTTCGACAGGCAATGGCCGAAAATCCATTTTTACATTTGATGGTTCAGTCTGGATATTACGACGGTGCCTGCGATTTTTTTAATGCACAATATAGTTTGTGGCAAATGGATCCTTCCGGCAGGTTAAAAGACCGTATTACCTGGAAAGGCTTCAGAAGCGGCCACATGGTGTATATGCGCAAGGATGATCGGGCAACAGCCAATGAAGAATTGAGGCAATTTATACTTCAGTCTATTCCAAAACC
>JBDTJV010000337.1:0-8056 GCA_039935675.1 Ginsengibacter sp.
CACTTGATAAAGTGGAAGATGCTTTACAAAAAGCACTTCAAAATTATTATACCCATAAAGACGAAGTAAAAAAATTGTCTAAGGGATTTTTATAATATTAGTAATATTGATAGCGGTTCATTATTAATAAAAGATTTTTAATCCATTCCTCCTGAATTTCCTCAGTCCACTTTGGTTCAAACAAATAAACATCTGCTAAATTCAAAAGAAAATCACGCAATGGCGCAGGATAAAGCACATTTGCATCTAATACAGCAGTGCAGTTTGGAGAACGAATCATTAGTAACCTAAATTAAGCTTTTGTGCTTGTTTGGTCAAAAAGTTCAACTTTTCTTTTCGATTTTCTTTAAGTTTACTTTGATATTTAATCAGATCATTAAGTTCAATTCTTCGATGACTACCCGCTTTCCTGAATGAGATTTCACCTTCTTCTAAAAGATTTACAAGGTGAGGTCTTGAAACTTTGAGGAGATCCGCTGCCTGCTGCGTAGTTATTTCAGAATCTGAAGGAATTACTGTTATTGATTTACCTTCTGCCATATTATTTAAAATATTAAACAAAAGCGATAAAGCTTTTTTAGGAATAGTTACGTAATCTCTCTCTCCAACAATTTTAATTTTCACACCCTTTTCCCCGCCAAAAATTTCTTTTGAAGATCTATTTAATTTGGAGACAGAATCAAGAGCAATCCTCTGATCTTCTTTAGTCGTTTTTTCTAAAACCAGTTCCATTTTTATTATTTGTGTAAAGGTAGGTAAACGAAATAAACGAAAGGATTAAATTTACCTGTTTTCAAGATTAAACCATTCAATTGAAGAAATTTCATCTGTACATGAGAAGGGTATCATTGAAAGAAACTAAAGATTGTATTTGGGAACCTCTAGTTTTATTTGGATGATTTCGAAATTGACGAAACTAATTCTTTGAAGTTTAAAGCGGACTGAACAAACTTTTCAACTGCTATTCAAATAGTGGCAAATTAATTTCTCATTCCCAATTGAAATGAAGACTGCAAACTGTAAATAATTAAAGAAAGAAATAGGTTTGTTAATTCTATTAGGATTGATTCATTTTCAAATATCCGTATAGGAACTAAAATCAGAAAATTTAAACAAAATTTGTATTCCCTTAGAAGATTTATAAAATGAAATTTTCATTATTTTACACTCCTAAATTTTATCATGCAAAACGAACTGCTTTATCAAATTGCCTTGACGCTTGTTCCCAATATTGGTGATGTACGGGCAAAGTCTTTGATAAATCATTTTGGAGAAGCTTCTGCAGTTTTTCATGCCTCTAAAAAAGCATTTGAGGAAATAGAAGGTATCGGTTCAAAAGCGATTGAATCTATCACTAAATTTAAAGATTTTAGCCGGGCTGAAGAAGAAATTTCTTTTATAAAAAAATACAAGATCACTCCTCTGTTTTTAACCGATAAAAATTATCCCCAACGATTACTGAATTGCTATGACAGTCCGCCGTTATTATATTACAAAGGAAATGCAGATTTAAATTCTTCCAGAATGGCAGCGATTGTCGGTACCAGGAATCATAGCGAATATGGAAAAAATATTTGTGAAAAATTAGTGGAAGACCTTGCAAGCGAAGGAGTACATATTATAAGCGGACTTGCCTTTGGAATTGATACGATTGCTCATAAAACTTCTGTAAGAAATAATGTACATACCATTGGTGTTTTGGCTCATGGTTTAGATAGAGTTTACCCGGCACAAAATGCTTCCTTAGCAAAACAAATGCTCTCATCCGGCGGATTGCTTACTGAATTTAAAAGCAACACCATACCCGACAAACAAAATTTTCCCGGGAGAAACAGGATCGTTGCTGGAATTAGTGATTGTGTTATTGTTATAGAATCAGGAATAAAAGGTGGATCATTGATTACGGCGGAATTAGCGAATGGTTATAACAAAGATGTTTTTGCTTTCCCAGGCAGAGCCGATGATAGCAAAAGTGCAGGCTGTAATTACCTTATTAAAAATAATAAAGCCATGTTGGTAACCGGTGCCAGCGATATTCTTGAAAATATGAGCTGGAAAGAAATTAAAAAGCCTTCGGTAAAAAAACAAAGAGAATTATTCATAGAGTTTACTGCTGAAGAAAAAATAGTGGTTGATATTCTTCAATTGCATGACCAGGTTCATATTGATGAATTGTATTTTAGGAGCAAACTCAGCAGCAGCGAGGTTGCGCAAGCATTGCTGATGCTTGAGATGCAGGGTATTGTTTCTTCTCTTCCCGGAAAAATGTATAGGATTACCCCATGATATCGCTTATCCCACAGTAAATAAGTAAATAACGACGAATTCCATTTTGCATTTCATAATCAAAAAAATGAAAAATATTTTTTCAATTTTTTAAACGTTTGCTGTTTTCATATCTTTGCACATGGCTACAATAAATAAACCGTCCTCTGGTTCAAAAAAAATTTTTGGCGAAGGATTGACCTTCGATGATGTGTTATTAATACCTGCATACAGTGAGGTTTTACCACGTGACGTAAGCACCACAACAAATCTTACAAAAACCATTACCCTGAATATTCCCATGTTAAGCGCTGCGATGGACACCGTTACGGAAGCAGAACTTGCCATTGCATTAGCAAGAGAAGGTGGCCTCGGTTTTCTTCATAAAAACATGAGTATCGAAAAACAGGCGGCCCAGGTAAGAAAAGTGAAAAGAAGTGAAAGCGGCCTAATATTAGATCCGATTACATTAAGGCTGGATGCTACTATTGGCGACGCTTTGCAGCTAATGAGAGAAAATCGTATTGGTGGAATCCCGATTGTTGATGCTGAGGGAAAATTGGTTGGGATATTAACCAACCGGGACCTCCGGTTCGAAGATAATATGAAACGCCCCGTAAGCGAATTAATGACGGCTGAAAATTTGATTACCGCTCCGGAAGGCACCGATTTAAAAAAAGCGCAATCCATTTTAAGAAAATATAAGATTGAAAAATTACCCGTTGTGAACAGGAATGGAATTTTAAAAGGTCTGATTACTTACCGTGATATTTTACAAGTTCATAATCATCCTATTTCTGCGAAAGATGAGTTCGGAAGATTGCTTGTAGGGGCTGGTGTTGGCATTACATCAGATATTAATGACAGAGTTTACGCCTTACAACAGGTTGGTGTAGATGCCATCGCACTGGATAGTGCACATGGACATACGAAAGGTGTAATCGATGCCTTGAAAAAGATCAAAAAGAATTTTAAAAATTTACAGGTTGTTGCAGGAAATATTGCCACAGGCGAAGGTGCAAAAGCCCTGGCAGATGCCGGAGCGGATGCGATAAAAGTCGGAATAGGGCCTGGTTCTATTTGTACAACAAGAATTGTGGCAGGGGCAGGAGTACCGCAGATTACAGCGCTGATGGAAGTTTCTGCTGCTCTTAAAAATAAAAATATTGGTATCATCGCCGATGGTGGCATCAGGTATACCGGCGATATGGTAAAGGCGATTGCAGCCGGTGGCAGTTGCGTGATGATGGGTGGGGTATTTGCGGGCACAGAAGAAAGTCCTGGCGAAACGATCATTTATGAAGGAAGGAAATTCAAACAATATCGTGGTATGGGATCGCTGGGGGCAATGGCTCAAGGAAGCAGCGACAGGTATTTCCAGGACAAGTCCTCCTCCAAAAAATTTGTACCTGAAGGAATTGAAGGCCGAATCGCTTATAAAGGAAATCTACATGAAGTAGTTCATCAATTTTCCGGCGGTCTTCGTGCGGGAATGGGTTATTGCGGAGCCAAAGATATTCTTGCACTACAGCAAGCTACATTTATAAAAATTACCAATGCCGGAATGCGAGAAAGTCATGCGCACGATGTAGAGATTACCAAAGAAGCGCCGAATTATAGCAGGTGAATTATTTTTTCACAATTTCAAAAACTTCCACCAAACGTAGAAATACGAAGATGACCGTAAATTCAATAGCTATAAAATTCAGCAAAATCTCTCTTGCACAACTATCGAAGGGCTTATATATTTGCACTCAGAAGTTGATTGATGTTAAAACAAACATTGATCATTATATCCAAATCCATTGAAAAAATACCAGTTCCTTTAATCCGGGAAAAACCAATAAACCCGATATCAGTCAACTTCTTGTTTTTTGTCTTTATCCTTTGAAAAAATTATTGTCCGAAGAAAAACTTGCTTTTAAAAAAGCGAACCATTAATCCTGAAATACCGAAACCCACAAGATTAAAATTTTTTAAAAAATCCTTCACTCTAAAAAAGTGGAGGTTTTTTTTGTCTCAAAAATCCCGGTGGAAAATAAATTCGAGCGTTGAATTAAATCGTAGAATTACTACCGAGAGCGTAAATTCAATAGCTGTAAAATTCAGCAAAATCTCGCTTGCACAACTTTCGGAGCACTTATATATTTGCACTTAGAAGTTGATTGATGTTCAAACAAACATTGATCTTTATCCAAATCCTCTGAAAAATACTTTATTCCTTTAATCCGGGAAAAACCAATAAATCCGATATCAGTCAACTTCTCTTTTTTATCTTCATCCTTTGAAAAAATTGTTATCCGAAGAAAGACTTTCTTTAAAATAAAGCAAACCATTAATCCTGAAATACCGAAACCCACAAGCTTTAAATTCTTAAAAAGCTTCCACTCTGAAAAAGTGGAAGCTTTTGTCCAAAAAAACTCAAACAAACCGATTTGTAATTCCCGCATAGTCGTATAATTACGATTTTAGACAGTAAAATCCTAACCCAAAAAATCAAGCAAAAACGCTCTTGCATAGATTTGTGGTTCTCTTATATTTGCACTCAGAAGTTTATTGATGTTCAAACAAACATTAATCAATTATCCCAATCCTAAGAAAAACGATTTGTCCTTTAATCCTGGAAAACCAATAAAATCCGATCTCAGTCAACTTCTATTTTTGTTCACCGATAGTTCGGAACCAATCCTTTGAAAAATACAGTAACCCCATAGGCCTTGCTTTAAAAGCACCAGTATTCCTGGAATACCAACACCCACAAGATTAAGATCTCAAAAAACTTCCACCCTAAAAAGTGGAAGTTTTTTTTGTATCTCATTCATTTAAAAAGGGTCAATTTTATAAATTCATTGATTAGCAGTAAACAAACAATTATTCTTGTTTATTATTTTGTAATAGTTTCGTTTTGATTTAGAAGACGACCTTAAACAATTCTTTTACAGTCTTTTTATAAAAAGATGTAATTTCCCATTCAATAAGATAATCAATGAAAAGAAGACGATTCCTATCTTCAATAGCCATAATTATTCCCTCCATATTAGGAAGTTCAAAACTTTTAACCTCCTGCAATCAAGCTGTAGAAGATAACTCGTTCAGCCCGGAAAACATTGGACTGCTTGATGAAATTGGTGAAACAATTATTCCCTCAACAAAGACTTCTCCGGGGGCAAAAGCAGCACGCATCGGTGAATTTATAAAAGTTTATGTGACTGACTGTTACGATAAAAATGAACAGCAGATTTTTTGGTCGGGAATACAAAGAGTAAAGCAAATCAGCAAGGAAAAATTTAATAATTCATTTTCAAAGCTAGCAGTTTCACAAAAACAAATGGTTTTGAAAATTTTAGAAAAAGAACCAGCCGGAAATATTGACAATAATAAAAATGTTGCTGGCAGTGGCGACGCTGTTCAGACTGGAAAAAGTCAGCAAACTAAAGCTACTGCAAATAGCAATTCTCCTCATTTTTTTTCCATGCTTAATCAACTGGTTGTATTCGGTTATTTTACATCCAAACCTGGCGCCTCACACGCGCTTCGATATATACAGACTCCTGGCAGTTACCAGGGAGAGGTACCTTATAAAAAAGGTGAGAAATCCTGGGCCACCTGACTTTTTTAATCAAAATTTTTAGTAAATATAATGGGGAATATAAATTCAAAAGGAAAAGAGCAAAATACTTATGATGCCATCGTCATTGGTTCAGGTATTAGTGGTGGCTGGGCTGCTAAAGAATTGTGTGAGCAAGGTATAAAAACCCTTGTTTTAGAAAGAGGTAGAGATGTAAAGCACTTGGTCGATTATCCCACCATGTCAAAAGATCCGTGGGACTTTCCGCATCGAAATAATCTTACTTTAAAAATAAAAGAAGATAATCCGATCGTTTCTAAATGTTATGCTTTCCGGGAAGATGCGATGCATTTTTTCGTAAAAGATAAAGAACATCCATACGTGCAGGAAAAACCTTTTGACTGGATTCGCGGCTACCAGGTAGGAGGCAAATCTTTAATTTGGGCACGACAAACACAACGCTGGAGCAAATATGATTTCGAAGGACCAGCACGCGATGGATTTGCGGTTGACTGGCCTATCCGTTATGAAGACCTCGCTCCATGGTACAGCCATGTAGAAAAATTTGTAGGAATTAGTGGAAATAAAGATGGATTGGAAACATTACCTGATGGCGAATTTCTACCAGCCTGGGAAATGAATGTCGTGGAAAAATCGGTGCAAAAAAGCATAATGAACAGGCATAAAGACCGCAATGTCATTATAGGCCGTTGCGCCCATTTAACGAAGCCAAACCAAATTCACATAGAACAAGGAAGAGGTCAATGCGAAGCTAGAAATTTATGCCAGCGAGGATGCCCTTTTGGTGGTTATTTCAGTTCAAATTCTTCTACATTGCCCTGGGCTGCAAAGACCGGAAACCTTACCATCAGGCCTGATTCTGTAGTACATTCCATTATTTATGATGACAAACTAAATAAAGCTACCGGTGTGAGGGTTATTGATGCTAACACCAAAGAAGCAACGGAATATTTTGCAAAAATCATTTTTGTAAATGCAGCTGCACTTAATTCTAACCTTATTTTACTCAATTCCAAATCGTCGCGCTTTCCAAATGGTTTGGGAAATGATAATGGACTTTTGGGAAAATTTGTTGCCTTTCAAAATTATCGGGGAAGCTTATCAGGAACTATGGATGGATTTTTAGATTCCTATTATTATGGAAGAAGACCTTGTGCGGTGATGATGCCTAATTTCAGAAATGTCTATAAACAGGAAATGGATTTTCTTCGGGGATATATGGTATTTTTTAGTGCTTATCGGGGAGGTTGGGAACATTTTGTTCCGGGAGAACAAATTGGCGACTCTTTTAAAGAAGCCAAAACAGAACCCGGCGGTTGGGGCGTTTCGATGATGATGCAGGGAGAAACAATTCCAAAAGAAACCAACAAAGTTTGGCTAAGTGAAAATCAAAAAGATCAATGGGGAATACCTTTGCTTTCTATTTCAGTTGATTATGATGAAAATGATGAAAAATCTTTGAAGGATTTTTTACAACAGGGATCTGAAATGTTGGAAACAGCTGGTTGCAAAAATATTTCAACATCTGATAGCAAGCAAGCGCCCGGCCTGGATATCCACGAAGTTGGCGGGGTAAGAATGGGTAAAGATCCAAAGACATCACTTTTGAACAATTGGAATCAAATGCATAATTGCCCAAATGTTTTTGTGACAGATGGTGCATGCATGACTTCCACCGGCACTCAAAATCCTTCGATCACTTTTATGGCGCTTACAGCACGCGCTGCCAATCACGCTGTTGAAGAATTGAAGAAAGGGAATTTTAAATAAACATTTTTTGTAGTAAAAGGATAATTAAGCAGGATTTTTATTTTGCTTACAGCTTAACCATCACTCAATTCAAACTAACCGGAATTAATTCATGTTTAAAAACAGATGAATTATTTTTGTATCTAAAATAAAATCGATTGATCGAAAAAAAATTAAATTATAATCACGAGGTTAATGCTGTCTTGGTGGCAGTAGTTCAAAACGGGCAAACTGAACATTTGGTAAAAGAATACCTGGAAGAATTAAGGTTTTTAGCTGAAACGGCTGGAGCTGTAACTATTAAAACATTCACCCAAAAGCTTGATCATCCTGACAGCCGCACCTTCGTTGGAAAAGGGAAGTTAGAAGAAATAAAAAATTACACCCTAAGAAAAAGCGTGGATCTCGTAATTTTTGACGATGAACTCACCGGCTCACAGATTTCCAATATTG
>JBDTJV010000338.1:0-3835 GCA_039935675.1 Ginsengibacter sp.
ATCAATAAATGGTTTTTGTACATTACTATTCTTTTGCTGAGTTACTTAATGGTGAGCAATCATCGCATGATGGCGTTGAAATTTGCGGATCGAACTTTAAAAAATAATTTGCCTAAATTGATTTTGTTAATTGTAGCAATTATTGCTGCATTATTTTTGCAATGGATCGCAGTGCCGGTTGTTTTTATTATTTATGTATTAATATCAATTTTCACCCAGGACAAATCGAAATTAAAAAATCAAATTCAATGAATTTTACAGCAGAAATTAAAATAATGCCACTAAAAGAATTGCTAGATCCACAGGGAAAAGCAGTTTTGGGAGGACTCGCCAATCTTGGCATAAAAAGCGTGTCTGATGTGAGAATAGGAAAACATATTCAGTTGCAAATTGAAGCGGATTCAGCAGAAGATGCGAAGTCCATTGCGGAAGAGGCTTCCAGGAGGTTATTGGCTAACCAGGTAATGGAGGAATTTACCATTTCAATTAAAGAATGAGCAAATGTGAAGGTTAGTATTCTCATATTTTGACATTTTCAAATTTTCACATTAAAAATGCTCTATCTCGTTCCATCTCCAATTGGCAATCTCGCCGATATTACATTTAGAGCGATAGATGTCTTGAAATCTGTTGATCTCATACTCGCAGAAGATACCCGAACTTCCTCCACACTTCTCCGTCACTATCAAATTGATAAACCAACTTCTTCTTATCATCAGCATAATGAGCATAAAGTTTTAGATCATCTCATATCTCAATTATCGTCTGGGAAAACAATGGCGTTAATTACAGATGCCGGAACGCCAGGTGTAAGTGATCCTGCTTTTTTGTTGGTCCGAGAATGTATTAAAAACGGTATTAAAGTTGAATGTCTCCCCGGTGCAACGGCTTTTGTGCCTGCGTTGGTGAATAGTGGCTTACCCATGAACAGTTTTTGTTTTGAAGGTTTTTTGCCTTTGAAAAAAGGGAGGCAAACTTTTCTGAAAAAGATGGCAGAAGAGGAGCGGACCATGGTTTTTTATGAAAGCCCAATACGTTTGGTGAAAACATTAAAAGATTTTATAGAATATTTTGGCAGTGAAAGACAATGTTGTGTCAGCCGTGAACTTACGAAAGTATTTGAAGAAAATAAAAGAGGAACATTGCAGGAAGTTCATGATCATTTCAATGAAAAAAATGTGAAAGGGGAAATAGTAATAGTTGTCGGGGGGAAAGTCTAAAATAGAAATCCTGGTTATTTGTTTGTTTACTGTAAAAACTGAAATATATTTTCGGGGATTTTCTAATTTAATCGGATCTTTTAAAATGATCTTAGAAAGATAAAGTCTAATAATATTTTTCAAATGAAATATTTAATTTTTTATATCTCGCTATTTTCTTCAGCAGTTTCATCCGCACAGATGCAAAAAAACTGGGATGCATTCGCTCAAAAAATTGATGTAACCTCTTACCAGGGTAAGAAATTTCGATTCCACGCTGCTGTAAAAGTTCTCTCCAAAGATCCTTCATCACAAGCTGAGATTTGGGCCAGGATTGATAAGAGTGATAATAAGATGGGATTCTTTTATAACATGGTTGATAAACCCATTCGACTAAATGAGTGGAAGATTTATTCTATTGAAGGGAAAGTGGATAAAGGCGCGAAGGTGTTGAACATTGGCGGATTATATTTTGAAAATGGTATTTTTTCGTTCGATGATTTTAAACTCGATATTGAAATAAAAAAAGGGCAATGGCTCTCGATTCCACTTGTCGACGCGGGGTTTGAAGATGATGTAGATTCTGTAAATAACAAGTGGTATTTTTTTCACAACACAAAGGGATTTACAAAAAGCATTTCTTTAGATTCTGCGTCTGAAGGAAGAAAATTTTTGAAGATTATTGGAGAGAATTTTAAACCTGAAGTTCAGTATGGCAACAATCTTTCTGTAGGTAAATATGCAGATGTAAATGGTATAAAACTTTATTACGAAATCTATGGTGAAGGAGCGCCATTGCTACTTCTTCATGGTAACAGAAGTCCGATCGAGACATTTTACAAACAAATTCCTGAACTATCCAAACATTTTAAAGTAATAGCAGTGGATACCAGGGGACAGGGAAAATCAACAGAAGATGGGAAGACATATACTTATGATTTATTTGCTGGAGACATGAATGCTTTTTTGGATTACCTGCATTTAGACAGTGTGAATATTCTCGGATGGAGCGATGGAGGCAATACCGGGTTAATAATGGCGATGAAATACCCGGATAAAGTAAGAAGGCTTGTAACTATGGGCGCAGATGTTTTCATTGATACAACTGTAGTAGCTCCATGGGTTTTCAAAGAAGTAGAAAACCAATTGAAAGAGTTTTCAAAAGATACCTCTTACGCATCAAGAAATAATTGGCGACTTGCTAATCTTTTGATCACTGAACCGAAACATACTTTTAATGACTTGAAACAAATAAAATGTCCGGTGCTGGTGATGGCGGGACAAAATGATATCATTAAAGAAAACCACACCAAAGGAATTGCGGCAAATATTCCTAATTCGGAACTATTCATAGCACCAAATCAAACGCATTATTTTCCCCAGGAAAATCCAGCTCTGTTTAATAAAATGGTCATAGATTTTTTTACAAAAAATCTTCAATCTCCCTAAAATTTTTATTCGTAATTGAGATTTTGAAATGAAAAATTAGTTTGATAGATAGTACACCCGGAAGATATTTTGTAAATTAAGAATAGGTATTATTTGTTGGTTTACTATAGAATTTTAACCAAAGAAAAACTACTTACAGAAAAATCATTAATTTTAGTTTATGCTTTTAAAAGAGGTTATAAATATTGATAAGGATATTATGCATGGTACTCCTATTTTTAGAAATACAAGGGTGCCCGTACAAATATTATTTGACCATCTCGAAGAAAGTTCTTTAGAAGAATTTTTAAAGGGATTTCCGTCTGTTTCCCCCCAGCAGGCAAAAAATGTAATTGTATTCGCAGGAAAATTAATTAACTCTGCTTCATTAGAATATGAAGATTCTACCCGATGAAAATATTGATGTGCGCTTCAGAAATTTATTTGATAACCAAATTCATCAGGTAGAAACCGTCAGAAATATGGATTGTCTTGGGATAAAAAATGGTAAACTTTTAAACCTATTGGAAAAAAATTCGTTTGATATCTTTATTACTACTGATAAAAATCTTCCCTACCAACAAAACTTAACAATTCTCCCTGTTTGCATTATTATTTTAAATGTAAGGAGAAATCTATTGCCGATAATTACAAAATTATTTCCTCAAGTCCAGGAATTAATTTCTAAGCCGATCGAAAAGAGAATTTTTGTTTTGAGTGAGACAAACGAATAGAAATGATTTCTTTTTCTCTCAATTTCGTTTTTTTTTAATCTTATTTTTTACGATGTTTACAGCTTTCTTTTATTAAACCAGGATCATGAATAAAAAATTGTCACTTGTAATCATTTTTAATTTCGCATTTTTAATGTTTGTAATTGCACAGCCCGAGCGCTGGCAGCAGCATGTAAAATACAACATGAATGTTGATGTAAATGTGAGCACCAATATTATCAATGGTATTCAAAAACTGGAATACACCAACAATTCTCCTGATAAATTAACCAAAGTATATTTTCATTTGTACTGGAATGCTTTTCAGCCCGGAAGTGAAATGGATGTAAGAAGCCGTGAATTGGGAAAAGTGTTGATCAATGGCAGACCGGATTGGGACTCAAGAGTGAGAGACAGGATTTCAAAACTGACTCCAGCAGAAATTGGATATGAAAAAATTAAATCCCTAAAAATGAATGGCGTAGAACAACCGAT
>JBDTJV010000339.1:0-3925 GCA_039935675.1 Ginsengibacter sp.
CCTCCGCCACTAAAAAATGATTCATGAAAGAACCGTCGCCTGTTAGATGACTGCCTGCATAATGCAATAAGCCTGCGTTTGATAAATAAGAAACTAAAATCCCAAGAGTTATTGCAAGTTGATAAAAGGAGACCAAGCGACCCCGCATATTAGCAGGAGATAATTCCGATATAAACATTGGAGCTACCATTGCCGCAAATCCAACTCCAATTCCTCCAATGATTCTTGCAATAACCAGGAATGTTGGCGTTGTAGCTATCGAACAACCTAATGCAGAAACAATAAATAACAAGGCCGAAAATAATAGAATTTTTTTTCGTCCGAATTTATCTGCTAACCAGCCAGCAACAGCCGCTCCGAGCACACAACCCACCAGCGCTGAACTCATGATCCATCCTTCCATAACCGCATTTAAATGAAACTGAACCCGCAGAAAATTAATAGCACCGGAAATGACAGCAGTGTCAAATCCAAATAAAAATCCTCCCAATCCTGCCGTTAAACATATAAGAATTACATACGATTTACCTTTTATTTCCATTTAATTTATTATTTGTAATCCGATGCCATTTCAAACCAGATGCACTTTTGAATGCGTTAGTTAAAAGCTAAGGTATTTAGATATTTATTCACCGACTAACATTCTTTTAATAGCAATTACAATTATTTTAATGAGTTTTACACAAAGTCTTGATAAAAACAAAATATAGTTTGAATTGAAGAGTACGATTCCTGGAAATTTTAATATTATAAAAAATGAAGGCGCATCTTATTGAAGTTGGGTTGAATCATAAACATTCGGTTTCTTTTAAAAAAATCGAACAGCAGCATTTCAAAAGTCCATTTCATTTTCATGAATTGTGTGAAATGAATTATGTGATTGAAAGTTTTGGAAAAAGAATCGTCGGCGATAATATTTCAAACTTCTCTTCAGGCGATTTCGTTTTGATGAATTCTAATCTTCCGCATATCTGGTACAACGATCCTCTTTATTTTAAAGAATCCAATTTGGCTCCGGCTAAAGCTATCGTAACTTACTTTGATCCCAATTTCCTTATTGAACTTACCAACGATAACCGGTTTACATTAAAAATTGCAGCGTTGCTTGAAAAAGCGAAACGGGGTGTACGATTTTTTGGAAATACGCAACAAAAGGCGGTTAAAAAGTTGGATGAAATATTAAATAAAAATCCGCTGGAGAGAGTTGCTGATTTCCTCGAAATTATTAATATTTTCCTGGAGTCCGATGAATACGAATGTCTCGCTTCAATTGGCTATCAGCATTCGTTTAATCAAAAGGATACGCAAAGAATGAACAATGTTTACCAATACATCATCAAAAACTTTTCGGAACCTATATCTCTTCAGCAAATCGCATCGGTTGCTAATTTAACACCACCGGCGTTTTGCAATTTTTTTAAGAAGAGAACACAAAAATCTTTTACTGAATTTCTAAACGAATTGAGGGTGGGACATGCCTGCAAACTTCTTGAAAATCAGGAGTTGACAATTGCCGATGTTTGTTTTCAATCGGGTTATCAAAACATGACTCACTTTAATAATTTCTTCAAAAAAATAACCAAAAAAACGCCCAGCCAATATCGAAAAGAATATATTAGTTTATAATTATTCGCTTTTAATAATTCGTTTATTAAAATGATATTATACCAATATCTTTTTGAACAACTACTGCAAGGATGAGAAGTAATAAATTAAAAATATTACAGTGAAATCAAATAAGAATAAAAATGTGAAATAGAAAAATTAATGAAATAATAAAATAAGAATTCGAAGTATTTCTTTGTTTACTGGCCTGGCAAAATTTTATAAGCATAATAAAATCCCGGCATACAATTTTTGTACTTGTTTATAAACTAAGTCATACGTAATCAAATGCCTTTGACGTTAGTTTTGATTGGAACGAAAAACTGAAAATTCAAGAAGGCAAATCTTATTGCTAAAAATGGAATTGATTTTTTTTGTTCAATTGTCTGCAGGACTAAATTTTTACGACGAACTCAGTAAACGAACAAATATTCAGGATTTTGGAAATGGAGTTTTCAAATTTTATTCTATAAGAAATGTGAAATATTCTTTATCATAACAAAATTTTTAAAGTAGAAAAAATTTAGATTGCGGTATTATTTATTGTTAACTTTTACATTCGATTTTCACGCCTGTTACTCAATATTAAAACATGAAAAGA
The DNA here is from genome assembly GCA_039935675.1 of Ginsengibacter sp. Lineage (GTDB taxonomy): Bacteria > Bacteroidota > Bacteroidia > Chitinophagales > Chitinophagaceae > Ginsengibacter. Next base: position 2,207 of record JBDTJV010000339.1, read on the forward strand.
TTTAATTTGGTAGTAATTATCCTTTGTGCAGTTTTATTCTTAAATATAAATTCAAGCCTTGCACAAAGCTCCAAAAAACTGGCGGAAAGGATTTCAAATGATCACAAACTGGACACAGTGCTGGAGAAAGCCAAACAGTTGTTGAGCAAAGGCTTCAATGCAGGAGATGGTTACCCGCAGGTATGGATACGCGACCTTAATACTTTTATAGACATATCTTGCCAGGTATATGACCATAAAATCATCCGCGATAATCTGCTGACTTTTCTTTATTTACAACAACCCAATGGAGAGATCGTAGATGGATATGCGTTAAAGGGGCATGTTACCTGGGGCGATCCCAATATCTATACTTCTCCGTATGATACCGTGCATGTAGGCTTTAAAAATACGGTTGAGACTGACCAGGAAACATCACTTATACAAGCTATTGGAAAATACATAACGATCACGCATGACACAAGCATTCTCTATAAAAAGATTGCAGGAATACCTGTCCTCGCACATCTTGACAGTACGATAGGCTACCTTTTAAAAAACCGGTATTCAGAAAAATATAAACTTTTAAGAGGGGCTACTACGCAGGATTGGGGAGATGTGCAGATTGAAGGAGGCGCAGTGGTTGATGTGGATAAGAATACTCATTGGGCAATTGATATTTATGATAATGCTATGTTTGTAATTGCGCTAAAAGACATGATCCATTTTACCAAAGATCCGGTTGAAAAGAGGAAATGGACAGATTTAAAGAAGCTCACAGAACAGAATATCCGAAAATATCTTTGGGATTCAGTGAGGCATAAATTTATTCCGCATATTTATATTGATGGCAGTCCATTTCCAAAAAGTTTTGACGAAAATAAAATATACTTTAACGGAGGTACTGCCGTAGCAATAGAGGCCGGATTATTGTCCATGAAAGAAATTGAATTAGTGAACAATGATATGCTCAGGAATGTAAAATTATCCGGAGCTCCTTCTATAGGATTAACCTTATACCCACCTTATCCTGACGGCATATACAAAGGCGCTAATACTTGTAAACCCTACGTTTATCAAAATGGAGGCGACTGGTCGTGGTTTGGTGGAAGAATGATTCAACAACTGATTGCGAATGGATTTGTTCAGCAGGCTTATGATGAATTGCAACCTATGGTCGATCGTGTTATTAGAAATAAGAAATTCTATGAATGGTATAGCGTTGATGGCAAGCCAATGGGCTCGGCAGATTTTAAAGGATCAGCTGGTGTGTTGGGAAAGGCGATAGAGATTTTACGGGCCTGGGCAAAAGCCCAATAATGAATTGTAGCTAACCTTTGTGAAATGATGAGTTGGAAATCATAATCATTATTTAAAAGATGGATTTATGATAAGGTTCTAAATTTCAAAATATTTAATTGGGATATTACTTTTTGCGAAAACGGCTCTTGTTGTAAAATCCTAATTAAAGCGTTGTGAGCTTAAAATATGTGATATTGTTTTGCAATTTTTTAATTTTTTTTTTATAACATTAAGGCATTTTGCTTACTATAAGTTGTAACATTAATGCCTAATAATTTACCTTGGCCTTTTCTTAATTAAATACACGATTCAAATGAACATAATTACTAAACAAATTGAGATTTATTTAAACACTTTAAAGAAATTTTCTTACTTGTTTCTTCTTTTCATCATACTCCTATCGAGCGGTGTTACTCAAGCGCAGGAGTTCACTTCTTA
>JBDTJV010000340.1:0-2721 GCA_039935675.1 Ginsengibacter sp.
TCCAATTTCGGAAATCCCGCTGTAAAATAAATGCTGAGAATATTTTTTTCTTTCTCTGAAAATAATTTTTGTATTGAGTTCATAAAGTAACTATTATCTTTTAAGCCAATGAATTTAGGCGCATTTCAAAATGTAGCAGGTTGGTGGAGACACCAACCTGGGCGCCAGAATTCATAAAGTAACTATTAATCTGTAAGCCACTGAATTTTCCAGTAAACCAACAAATAGTAAGGATTCTTACTTTCTTTAAAAATCTAACTTTTCATCGTTCATATAGTTCATATAAGTATCCATATCCTTATCCCCTCTTCCACTCAGGTTCACTACAACAACATCTTCCTTGTTGCCTTTTATTTTACCCAAAACAGCCAGCGCGTGAGCTGATTCCAATGCGGGGATAATTCCCTCAAGCTTGGCCAATTCAAAAGCGGCCTTCAAAGCCTCCTCATCTGTTGCATTCATAAAACGGGCCCTTTTATTATAAAAAAGATTGGCGTGCATCGGCCCAATTCCCGGGTAGTCTAAGCCTGCTGAAATACTGTGTGGCTCTATCACCTGGCCATCTGCCGTCTGCATTACAAAACTTTTGCTCCCATGCAATATGCCGATAGTACCTAGTTGTATAGTTGCTGCGCTCATACCACTTTCAACTCCTAATCCTGCTGCTTCTACGGCAATTAATTTAACGGATTCATCATTTAAAAAATGATAAAAAGCACCGGCAGCATTGCTGCCTCCGCCCACGCAGGCAATTACATAATCGGGCAATTCCTTACCTGTTTTCCCCTGTAACTGGATTCTAATTTCACTGCTGATCACACTTTGAAATCGTGCGACCATATCAGGATAAGGATGCGGCCCTACAACACTGCCGATCAAATAATAAGTATCAGCCGGGTTATTTATCCAGTCGCGAATCGCTTCATTGGTCGCATCTTTAAGTGTTTTACTCCCGCTGGTAGCAGGAATTACGGTTGCCCCAAGCATTTTCATCCTGGCCACATTAGGTGCCTGTCGTTGAATATCTTTTTCGCCCATGTATACTATGCATTCCAAACCTTTTAGCGCACATACAGTTGCAGTTGCTACTCCATGCTGACCAGCACCGGTTTCTGCAATAATTCTTTTCTTGCCCAATCTTTCTGCCATAAGAATTTGGCCAACAGTGTTGTTCACTTTGTGCGCCCCGGTATGACAAAGATCTTCCCGTTTTAAAAAGACGCGGAGACCGTATTTTTCACTTAATCTTTCAGCAGGATACAATGGAGTTGGCCGCCCAACATAATCCCTGAGTAAGGAATTATATTCCTTTTGAAAACTTTCTTCATGAATTATTTTCAAATAATTGTTTTTCAAATTCTCTACATTACTATGAAGCATTTCCGGAATATATGCTCCGCCAAATTGGCCATAGAAGCCGTTTTCATCTACTTCCCACATTGTTAAAAATTTATTGTTTCAAATCGTTTACAAATTCTTTTATCAATTCTATATTCTTGATTCCCGGCATTGTTTCAAACCGGCTGTTTACATCAACGCCGTAAAAAAACGGATGATTGAAGTTTTTTAATGCAGCTACATCTTCACGGCAAATGCCACCACTTAAAAAGAATGGCTTACCGATATTTGATTTTTCGAGAAGATTCCAGTTAAATTTTTGGCCGGTACCTCCATATAATCCAGCTGATCCTTTATCAAATAAATAATAATCGCAAACCTCTTCATACTCCTGCACAAGCCAATCAATGTTTGTTTCAAAATCCTTTATGCGAAACGCTTTTATGACTTTGATATGATCACTGATGCGATTACAAAAAGAAGAAGTTTCGTCTCCATGAAGCTGCACCATATCCAAACCAAAATCTTCAACCTGCTGCATAATTTCTTCTTCTGAGTCATTCACAAAAACGCCGACCTTAGTTAATGACAGGTTCAAATCTTTAACCTTCTGACCATTTATTTTTTCAAAAACATATCTTGGAGATTGAGGGTAAAATATCATTCCCGCATAGTCAATTCCCATTTCATCCAATTCTTTTAATTGATTCAAATCCGTGTTGCCGCAGACTTTAATTTTCATTTTTATAATTCTTTTATTTCACTCTAAAATTTATTATCAAATACATTCAATTTATTTGCAAATTCATCAAATGCTTTTCCCGGATCCTTTTCTTTCATAAATTTTTCACCCATCAAAAATCCAGTGAATCCATTTTGTTTGAGATGAAAAATTGTTTCGGGATCATTAATGCCACTTTCAGAAATCTTTATTTTATCACCTGGAATCCTTTTACACAATTCAATCGAATGATTGATATCAACTTTGAAACTTTTGAGGTCACGATTGTTTATTCCAACTACATCAACCTCATCGCAAATATGCCCTAATTCTCCCTCATGATGAATCTCCAATAATACATTCAATCCAATATTCTTGGCAAAGGTCGCTAAAGTTTTCACTTCTATTTTTGGAAGGCAGGCGGCTATCAGCAAAATTACATCTGCACCATAGGCTTTAGATTCTGTAAGCTGGTATTCATCAATTATAAAATCCTTTCTCAACAAAGGCACTTCATTGATCCTTGCATCTAACAAATCCTGCAAAGCGCCACCAAAAAATTCTTCATCAGTAAGAACAGAAACTGCGCTTGCTCCATATTTTACATAATCTTTAGTTACGTCCGAAGCCAACGAATGATTATTAATGATTCCTTTTGAAGG
>JBDTJV010000341.1:0-9562 GCA_039935675.1 Ginsengibacter sp.
ACTTTTGAGTCTTGCATTTTCACTGCCAATATTTCCCTGCAGGCGCAGGATCTTTAAAGAATAAGCGAGGCGTAAATTAGTAAAATTATCCGTTTACCAAAGTGCCGACTTTTTCACCAGTTACCACCCTTAATAATGTGCCTGGAGTATCCATATCAAAAACGATAATCGGAAGATTATTTTCCATACACAATGTGAAAGCTGTCATGTCCATTACCTTCAAATTTCTGCTGATGCATTCACTAAAAGTAATCGTTTCATATTTTTTAGCCAGCGGATCTAATTCAGGATCGGCAGAATATATACCATCTACCCTTGTTCCCTTCAATATAACATCTGCGCCAATCTCGATGGCCCTTAAGGAACCGGCTGTGTCTGTTGTGAAATAAGGGTTTCCGGTGCCCGCTCCGAAAATCACAACTCTTCCTTTTTCCAAATGCCTGATCGCTCTTCTACGTATATATGGTTCGGCTATTTGCTCCATTTTGATCGCACTTTGAAGACGGGTATAAACGCCTTCCCGCTCAAGGGCACTTTGCAGGGCCATCCCATTGATCACTGTTGCCAACATTCCCATGTAATCGCCTTGGGCGCGCTCGATACCTGTTTCGGCTTCGTTCATGCCGCGGTAAATATTGCCTCCACCTATTACGATTGCCACCTGCACGCCCAATTCGGTGATCAATCTTATATCTTGCGCATATTGCAAAAGAACTTGTGAATCAAGTCCAAAATTTTTATCGCCCATTAAAGATTCACCGGAAAGTTTGAGAAGGATTCGTTTAAATTTTGGAAGCATAAGTAGATTGTAGATTAATTTTTTTTTAAACCGCTGCAAGATAATGGATAATATTTTTATCTCCTTAATTCCACTTGGTTAAAAAAAATGATGGACCATTTTCATAGTAAACGAGCAAATAATGCTGATTCTTCTTTTAGTCTTTTCCGATTAAGATTATTTCAGATATTCTAAACATTGAATTTGTACAGTAAACCAATATATATGATGGAATTCTGTTTTGTGTTTATTTTTATATCAATGTTTTAATTTAGTAAAACAAAAGTATTAAGCATATTTTCTCACAATATTTTCCATGGCGGAAATATCAAAAGGCTTCGCAAGGAAATCATCGGCTCCTGCTTCTGAAGCTAATTCTTCCACATTATTATTTGCAGAAAAATAAATAACGGGAATATGTTTAAGGTCTATATTGGCTTTTATTTGTTGTGTTGCTTCTACACCACTTACATCAGGTAACCAATTGTCCATAAAAATGAGATCAGGACCATATTCAGTTACCTGTTGTTCGACATTATTCGTAGTAGTAGAAGTATGAATTTGGCATCCCATGTCTTCCAGGATTATGGTGCATAATTCTAAAAGCTCTTCATTATCATCAAAAATTAATATTTTTTTTCCGTTTTGCATTTTAATCATCTTGACAATTGATTTATATAATTGGCCATTTCATTTATCTCGAGTACTTCATCAATTTCTACATTCAACTCTGCTTGTGCTGGCATATACGGAACTGCAGCAGATTTTGGATTTTGAATAACCGCTATTCCGCCTGAAAGTTTAACTACTTTCAATCCCATCACACCATCATCATTTGATCCTGACAGCAAAAAGCATACGAGTTTTTCCTGGTAAATTTCTGCTGCACTTTGAAATACAACGTCAATTGCCGGCCGGGAGTAATTGACCTTTTCTGAATTATCCAGGGAAAAAGTATGGTTTTTTTCGATCAATAAGTGATAATCGGATGGAGCGATATATATGGTAGAATCATTAATACTTTCTTTTTCTTCCACTTCCTTTACCGTCAATTTTGTCCGGGATTTCAACAGATCCGTTAGTAAACTATCTGTACCTGGTTTTCGATGCAAAACGATGATAATAGGAAAATTTATGGACAAATCAATTTCAGGCAATACTTTCAAAAGTACATCCAGGCTTCCTGCTGAACCACCAATAACTAATGCGTCACAGTTTTTCATCAAAAATAATTATCGTTTTTCAATCGTCGGATTTAATTAGGTCATTCTATTCTATTTACTTAATCCAAATTCTTTCTTCATTCCGTGGGCTTTAAATTTTAAAAAAAAAGCTACTTTTTCCCATCAGGTTATTTTTCGCCAGATCTTCTCGCCAGGTAATTTTTTATATTTTTTGGAAATGCTTGAAAAATCAAGGGATTCTTTACTGCCAAGTCCTATATACCCAAGGTTTTCGAGGCTATTATCAAATAGTTCAAAAACTTTTGCTTGTAGCGGACGGTCAAAATAAATGAGCACGTTCCTGCACAAAATAAGTTGAAATTCATTAAAGGAATTTTCAGATACCAGGTTATGGGTAGAAAAAATAATTTTTGTTTTAAGATCGTCGTTCAGTTTTGCAAGAGAATAATTAGCTGAGTAGTAATCCGAAAAATGTTCAGTGCCCCCGCTTAATATATAATTTTCCGAATATTGTTTCATTTTGGCTAGCGGTACCATTGCATGCGCGGCTTTTTCCAAAACCGCACTGTTAATATCTGTAGCATATATCAGCGATTTTTTCAGAAGATTTAATTCTTTTAGAATGACAGAAATGGAATAAGCTTCCTCACCGGTACTGCAGCCCGCCACCCAGATGCGTATAAAAGGATAGGTGCCCAGTTTTGGCAACACTTCATTTCTGAGGGTTTTATAAAATTCAGGATCGCGGAACATTTCCGTTACATTGATGGTAACCTGCTCCAGGAAACGCTTAAAATACCCTGGTTCTTTCCTGATCTTATACCTGAATTCTGCAAAGCTTACAAAATGATCCAATACGTATAAACGTAGTATCCTTCTCTTTAAAGACGCCCTGGAATAGCCGGTGAAATCGTATCCATAGATCTCTAAAGCATCTGAAAGAAGTGTTTCTATTTGTTCATCACTTTTATCGTTTAACTCCAAATTTTTTAAATTAAATGGTTTAATAACTTCTCTAATTCCTCTACATTGATTGGCTTGGAAACGTAGCCATTGGCCCCTGCTTCGATACATTTTTCCTTATCGCCTGCCATTGCCTGCGCAGTAACCGCAATAACAGGTATATTTTTCATTTTTTCATTTTCCCGCATTTTTCCAAGCGCTTCATATCCATCCATTTCCGGCATCATCATATCCATTAAAACGACGCCAATATCTTTTTGTTTTGACAAAATATCAAAACCGTCAGCAGCACTTAATGCAGAATAGCACGTGAATCTTCTTGATTTTAAAACTGCCGCCAGCGCAAATATATTTTTGCTGTCGTCGTCAATAATAAGAATGTCCTTTTTTTTGTCCATAGAATGAAACAGTTATATTTTATCGTAAAGCCAAACTCTTAGCAAAGAAATTAATTGATCGACATCTACCGGTTTTGATATATAATCGGATGCTCCAACGGCAATACACTTTTCCCGGTCGCCCATCATCGCTTTGGCTGTTACTGCCAAAATAGGCATTCGTTTGTATTTATCGATGGATCTTATTTCGCGGATCGTTTCATAACCATCCATTTCCGGCATCATCATGTCCATCAGTACAATATCAATTGATGGATTTTCTTTTAAGATCCTTAATGCTTCTTTGCCATCAGTGGCGGTAAGCACGTTCATGTTATTTAATTCCAGTGCTTTTGTGAGTGAAAAAATATTTCTTACATCATCATCGGCGATTAATACGGTTTTGTTTTTTAAAATATCCCGCAGTTCGCCGATATTTTCAAATAATGAATTTTTAGGGTTGGATTTCTTACTTTTTTCTTCTACAAGGTGCAAAAAAAGGCCCGCTTCGTCCAGGATCCTTTGGTAGGAATAAGCCGTTTTTACCACGATGGAATCCGCGTATTTCTTAATCCGGTTTTCTTCTCCCTTAGATAGACTTTTCCCGGTAAAAACTATAATAGGAAGGTTCTCAAGCCCTTTACTTTGCTTAATGGTTTCCAGAGTTTCATATGAGTTTTTAGCAGGTAGTCCCATATCCAGGATCACACAATCTATAGTATGCTTATTTAGTGCGTCAACGCTTTCACTAATATTATTTGCTATTTGAGTATTGATATTATTCGTGCTTAGATAAAAACCTAATGCTTTGGCATGTTGTTTATTTTCTTCCACAATTAATACTTTTTTAGGTGACCGGCTCAACGCGTTCTCCAGCTTTTTGAATATATCCTGCAATTGATCCAACGCAAAAGGTTTATTGATAAAATCAACAGCCCCTTTTAATAAACTCTCCTGTTTTACTTGCAAGGATGACATAATATGAACCGGGATTGGCTTTGTTTCAGGGTTCGATTTCAATGCTTCCATCACCTGCCATCCATCCATCACCGGCAATTGGATATCTAATAAAATAGCAAGAGGTTTAAAATGTGTCGCCATTTCAATTCCTGTATCTCCGCGAACGGATACTATCGCTTTGTAATTTTTTTTATGAGAGAAATCCAATAATATTTTGGCAAAATCCGTATCATCTTCAATAATCAAAATCACTTTGTCACCTTTTACAATCGAATCTCTGTCATCAGCGATTTTTTGCGGTATAAGATCGCTAATAAATCTTATTGGAGCTTCTTCAATTTCCTTGAGCGGGAATATCACTTTCTCTTTTTCTTCTTCGTTGGCCGGCTCTTCAATTACAGAATTGATATCAACAGGAATAGTTAAAATGAACTCACTTCCTACACCTTCCGTGCTCTTTAATGCAATCTTTCCTTTTAATAACCTGGAAAGTTCACGACTGATCGATAGTCCCAAACCTGTGCCTCCAAACTTGCGCCTGGTAGAGCCATCGGCCTGCTGAAACGCCTCAAATATAAGATCCTGCTTTTCTTTTGGAATGCCGATTCCTGTATCTGAAACAGCAAAAACTATATTATTTCTACTTTCATCACCCGAAATGTTCAAGGTTACTTGTCCTTTTGAAGTGAATTTGATGGCATTGGAAAGAAGATTTTTTAGAATTTGTTCCAGCCTCATTTTGTCAGAAAGTAGCAGGGTAGGAGTGTTTTCTTGAATGGTAAACCTTAATTCCAGATTTTTATTTTTGGCGATCGGTATAAATAGCGCGCGCATTTCCGAAGTAACTTCCTCAACGGATACATCGGCGATTTCCAACCTCATTTTTCCGGATTCTATTTTGGAAAGGTCTAAAATTTCATCGATAAGACTTAATAATCCCTGCCCGGAACTCTGCATTACTTCCGCATATTCTACATACGCTTTGTCTAGATCTTTGCTTTCCGTCATCAGTTTTGAAAGCAATAAAATGGAATTTAATGGTGTGCGCAATTCATGCGACATATTTGCCAAAAATTCTGATTTATACTTTGTGCTTTGTTCCAGTTGCTTTGATTTTTGCTGAATATCTGCATTGCGTTCTTCGATCTGTTTATTTTTTTCTTCCAATAGGCTGGTTCTTTCCTCCAGTTCCCGGTTGCTTTGCAACAATTCTTCCTGTTGTACCCTCAGTTCTTCTTCAGAAGCCTGCACTTTTTGGGTTTGCGCTTCCAACTCTGCGTTCATGCTTTCCAATTCACTGTGTTGGGTTTGTAATTCTTCAGTCTGTGCCTGGGTTTCTTCCAGGAGTTCCTGCAATCTTTTGCGATTAAGTGCTCCTGAAAAGGCGATACCAATATTCGCTGAAATACTTTTCAAAAATTCTATTTGCAACTCCGAATATTCTTCAAGTGAACCTAATTCCAGCACTCCAACAGCTTTCCGGTCTCTTGTAACCGGAACTGCAATAATATTTCTCGGTTTAGTTGTCCCGGTTGCGTAGCTTATGGTTCCTTCATTATCCGGAATATTTTTGACCAATATTGTTCTTGCCGATTGAAGAGACTGGCCTGCAATTCCTTCGCCAATTTTTAATTTTTTTTGCTTATCTTCTCCCGAAAGAGCATAACTCCCAATCAGGTGTAATAATCCGTCATCCTCCAAAATATAAACAGCTGCTACCAGGCTTTGAGTGCGTTCTACAATATTTTCCAATATATCCAGTGCCAGTGCTTCAACGCTTTTCTCGCCTACCATGCTGTCATTAACCAGCGCAATTCCTGATTGCAACCATTCTTTATCCTGCAATAAATTAAATGAGTATTGAAGCGAACCTGCCATATTGTTGAGTGAACCTGCCAGGCTACCTAAGCCATCCTTTGTTTTTGCATCTAATCTTATTTTATAATCTCCATTAGAAATTTGAGACGCTACATTTTCTATGGCAACTATCCTGTTTTCCGTTTCATCATTTTTCTTCTGAAGCTCATCCTGCAATTTTGTTTTTTCATTAATATCTGAAGAAACTCTTTTGTAAAAAAAGAGCGTGATCGCAAAAGCCAGTAGGGCGGCAAGAATAATAAGGGACGGAGTAAAAGCGGTTAGTTTGTTAAGTTCCGAAGTACGTGTTTCAAGTAATTTCTGCTCTTCGTCTTGCATGGTACTGATAATCGATCTTATTTCATCCATTGTTTTTTTTCCTACTAATAAATCATCCGTACTTACCGCTCCGTTTTGAATTTTTATCCTGATATTTTTAGCAAGCCCATTCATCCGTTGTTCTACATCCAATCTCAATTGCGCCAGGTTTTTTTGTTGAAATGCGTTTCCGATTATTTGTTCGCTGATTTGATTAATAAGCCCACCAGCTTTACCTACAGCGTTGTTGTAGGGGTCAAGAAACGCTGTATTTCCTGTTAGGAGAAATCCTCTTTGACTTGTTTCAGCATCTTTTACAATAGATAATACTGCATTTAAATTATCGATTGTTTGTTTACTATGCCTTACCATTTCAGAGCTTTTGATCAGGTTTTTTATGCTGATAAAAGAGGCAAGAGAACTGATCACTAAAAGAACTAAAGATAAACCGAGCCCGTAAAGCAGGTTTCGTTTCATTGTCGATTTCATATCATTTATAAGTTTTCATCATGTGTTGGATGTAAGGGAATTTTAAAATAAAATTCAGAGCCGTCCCCAGGATTGCTTTTCACACCGATCGTACCATTATGCCTTTCTATTATTTCAGCACATATAAATAAGCCAATTCCAAGGCCCTGGAAGCGGAGGGAGGTTTCTTCTACACGATAAAATTTATTAAAGACTTTGTCCTGGTGTTCTTTAGCCATTCCAATACCAAAATCTTTTACCCCGATGTACAAATCATTATCGCAGATTTCTACTTTGATCAGGATCTCATCAGTACCCGGAGAATATTTGATTGCATTGGTAATAAAATTTACAATCACCTGCTCAATGCGCATCTCGTCTCCAAAAACCTGCTCACCGACAGAACCACAAAGTTTTATTTTAAAGTCGGTATTAGATTGCTGCATTACGTCAATAATATTATGCAAAAGATCATCTATAGAAAAATATTTTTTGTTGAATTTTAATTTGCCACTCTCTATTTTTGAAATGTCCAGCAGGTCAGCCACCAGCACATTTAATTTTTCCAATTGATCCTGTACTTTAAACAAACGATTTTTGACAACGGCAATATCTCCTTTGTCAATGCTGCGCTCCAAAAGTTGCAGATATCCTTTGACGCTGGTGAGCGGAGTTTTTAATTCATGGCTGGCGATACTGATAAATTCGTCTTTTTTTCTTTCTGCTTCCTTCCTGTACTCAATTTCTTCTAATAACGCTTTTTGCATTTCGTTGAGTTCGCGGCTTTGCTCGTAGATCCTGTAAAAAGTTTTCACTTTCAGAAGCAGAATGTGCATATCAACCGGTTTGGTAATATAATCCAATCCACCTGAGGAATATCCCTGTCTTATGAATTTGATATCTGTACTTGCTGCAGAAAGAAAAATGATCGCTGTATCTTTTGCCTTACTGTAACCAGTAATGGTTTCTGCTACTTCAAAACCGTCCATACCCGGCATTTGAACATCCAGGATGATCAATACATAGGATTTTTTTAGCACCTTTTTTAAGGCTTCTTCACCCGAAGCTGCGGAATCTACCTGGAAACCATTTTTTTCCAGCACTTTTCTTAGTGAAATGATATTTTGAGGCGAATCATCTACGATCAGGATCATGGTTCTAGAGGGTTAATACCATTTGCAAAGTAATAATTATTAAGCCAACATATTTAAAACTAATTACGCTAATTGTAAAAAAATAATAGTGAAAAACGTAAATTTATAAATCCATATTTTTCGAAATGTTAGCAAACTTAAAACCAAACTGACGAAATTCCTTAAAAAAAGATTGCTTCACCTAATTTGATCAATTGAACTTCATTTAACCAAACCTGCATAGTAAATCAACAAATAATCAGCATTATTAATTTGGGGAAACTGTTAATTTAAATTCGAATAATGACGTAAGGTTTAAACAGTTTTTAAAATAAAAAAAACCACCGTTGAAGGTGGCTTTAATTTATTTAAATAGGAGAATTTCTTATCCTAATGCCACTCTTTTAAAGGCAATAACTTGTAAATCACCATCGAGGCTTTTTAAATAATCGCCTACTGATTTATTGCCATCTTTTACAAATGCCTGGGCAAGTAAGGTGCTTTCTTTGTAGAATTTGTTGATCTTACCAACCGCAATTTTTTCAGCCATTTCAGCTGGTTTTCCTTCCGCTTTTATTTGTTCAATAGCGATGTTCTTTTCACGCTCTACAATTTCCGGTGATACCTGTCCTGCATCTATTGCAATGGGGTTCATAGCGGCAATCTGCATGGCTACATCTTTTCCGGCTTCTTCGTTTTCTTTGTTAAAACCTACTAAAACTCCCATGCGGTAAGAACCGTGAATATAAGCAGCTACAAAAGGTGCTTCAATTTTTTCAAACCTTGTAACGCCGATTTTCTCTCCGATCTTAGCTACCTGTTCATTTACTTTGTCGGCAATAGTTTCGTTTCCCATTTTTACATGGTTTAATTCCTCAATACTATTGACATCATTTTGAACAGCTGCGTCCATAATAGATTGTGCAAAAGCAATGTAATCTGCGTTTTTGCTTACAAAATCAGTTTCACAACTTACATTAATGATATATCCCTTTTTATGATCTTCGGTTGTTTGGGCAATTACAACGCCTTCTTTAGCTTCACGATCACCACGAAGAGCGGCTACTTTTTGTCCTTTTTTTCTCAAATAATCAATCGCTGCTTCAAAATCTCCGTTTGACTCCACAAGTGCCTTGCGGCAGTCCATCATTCCAGCGCCCGTTTGCTGGCGCAATTTATTAATTTCTGATGCTGTTATTGTTGCTGTACTCATAGTTTTTTTGTTGATTGGCCTCCCTGCCCTCCAAAGGAGGGTGCAAAGCCAAGTTCATAAAATTTAATTCCTTATCCTATGGAAAGAATTTTTTTTATTGCTATTTAAATAAGCAATAATTTAAGTCACATACATTATCTTCTTGCTCCACCCGGTCCTCTGTTTCCCTGTCCCGGACCTGCTACGCGGCGTTTTTGTGGTCCTGCTGGTCCACGGCCTTTACCACCCGCAGGGCTGCCAGTTCCACGACGGCGATCTTTGGATTCCTCTGATCCATCATCAAATTTGATATCCCTTGTGTTGTTTTCTTC
>JBDTJV010000342.1:0-10445 GCA_039935675.1 Ginsengibacter sp.
CCTACGGCGACTCTCTTTGTAACGGAGACGCCTATTCGATTTAATTGTTGTGCCATCCACGCACTGTTTGTATCTATCACCTGTCCTATCAGCAATTCATCGCCAATGGTAACTATTGAAGCATAAATATTTTTCATCCTGCAAAATTAATCAGAAACAGAAAGAATGTTAGCAGTGTTTTATGAATGGAATATTTTAGTTTTGATTCTATTGATTCATTACCTTTTAAATTATTACCATTGAAGAAGTTTTTGCTCTTTCTTTTTGTCATTTATTCTACATCTTCCTTCGCTCAAAATGCAGAAAAACAATTTAATGACTCTTTTAAACAACTGACTGATGATCCAAGCTTCAAACATGCTACTATTAGCCTGTATGTTATCAATACCACTACCGGAAAAGCTGTTACAGAAGTAAATACAGAGGTAGGCGTAGCACCAGCCAGCTGCCAGAAAGTAATTACCGCTTCCACAGCATTTTCATTGCTTGGCCATGATTATACCTATAAAACCACTATTGGCTACACCGGAAATATAGTAAACGGAGTTTTAAACGGAAATCTTATTTTGAAAGGAAGTGGAGATCCTACTCTTGGCAGTTGGCGATATGATCAAACTAAGGAAGATAAAATAATTGCCAATTTTAAAAATGCAATATCACAGGCAGGCATACACGAAATTACGGGACATGTTTTTGCAGATGAAAGTTTATGGGATGGCGAAGCAACACCAAATGGATGGGTTTGGCAGGATATTGGAAATTATTATGGAGCTGGCGCAAGGGCTTTAAACTGGTGTGAAAATCAATATGATCTTTACCTGCGATCAGGAAAAAATATTGGTGACCCGGTGGAAATTGCGGGTACAAAACCCGTTTTTGTAACCGGATTAAATCTTAAGTCAAAAGTTATTTCTGCAGCCAAAGGATCAGGCGATAACAATTATATTTACCTGCCGCTTAACGATCAATATAGCTATATACGCGGAACAACACCCGTAAATGAAGATCATTTCACCATATCAGGAGCAATGCCTCATCCCGCTGTACAACTGGCTTTGACGCTCGAAGCTGCCATTAAAAACCAACCAATTGAAAAGATCGCGGCTGATTATCCGGCGGATTATAATTTGCAAACAGCAAAAGTGTTTTATACTTATACTTCACCGGTACTTGACAGTATTATTTTTCATTTTCTGAGGCGCAGCATTAATTTATATGGAGAGGCACTGATCAAAACACTCGCTTATCAATTTACACAAACCGGCACAACTCAAAAAGGAGTAAGTGTAATTAAATATTTTTGGAAAGACAAAGGCATCGAACCTTATGCGATCAACATTGTGGATGGCAGCGGCCTTTCACCAGATAATCGTGTTACCACAAAAGCGCTCGTAACTGTGATGGAATTTGCAAGAAAACAATCCTGGTTTCCTTCTTTTTATGATGCGCTTCCAACTATCAGCGGATTTAAAATGAAGAGCGGATCTATCAATGGAGTGATCTCTTATACAGGATTTTTAAAAGGAAAAGGAAATAATCAATACACTTTTTCCTTCGTCATCAATAACTATGATGGCAGTGGAAATGAGGTAAAAAAGAAAATGTGGAAGCTTCTGGGAATATTGTAACTACATTAGAAATTGACTTTTTAAATCACCTATAATTTTTTCATAAATCGATTTTACCGAATTTCAATTTCAACAGATCGAAGTGTATTTATGACCAGAATTCAGCAAGAGGCTGAACTATCTGCATGGCTGAAGTAGAATCTTTATCCGCTGCTCCACTGGGTTTTGTTTCACCACAACTTCTGGAAAAATACCAAAGTAACAATATAACTACAAGGATCGAAACGAGTGGAACAAGCCATTTTGCTGTAGGCCTTTCTGAGATCGTAGTTATATCATGAGTATGAAGGTGTGGAATATCTGGTGGATTTACATGTGATGCCAAATTGGTAGCACCAGCACTAACAGTTGCCAACCCTGGTATTACAGGGAGAGAACTTAATCCTGGAGGAAGCGCATTCTTAATATTTTCTTTTTGAGAAGAAAGAAAACCAGCCAAACCGCTTGCAGATAAATTATTTTCTTCAGCATGTTTGCCCAAAATACCCATTATGGCAGGGAGGGCTAAACTCAATAGGGAAGAAGTTGAAGAATTTTTCAAACCTGAAAATCCGGAAATACTATTCTCAATGGTTGACTGATTTGACCCAAACAGATTAGTTAGAAGACCGTTTCCTTTTTCTTTTGTTTCTTCAGTAACAGAAGCTGAATGATCAGTGGCGGCATAAACAGAATTTTTTGCCATTTCCAAAACGTCAGCATCACCTCCTGATCCTGAAGTTGCCTTATTTAAAATTGCCGACAAACTCGTTGGAATGATTGCCGTTAAGGCTTTACTCACACCAGAGTTATTTTCTCCAAGATTTGAAGAAACATTGCTGATAAAGTCGGCGGTAAAATAATTTTTTACCATTTCCAGTAAATTAATTGGCATAACAGAAATTTTTAAAGGTGAAGAAAAAAGGGATTCAGATTCAAAGGATGAGAATCTCTTAAAATAAATATATACCTGCTTTCAGATCAAATAATTCACAAAAGTTATACCCAAATTTAGGATACCGTGTATTGGAGAGGAAAGAAGTCCTTTTTGAACATCAAGATGTAAAGTATCAGCTATACAACTGCTCTTAAATTGCTTTTATTAGAAAATAGTTCTTTTTGCCTTTTTGAACCAATACATATTTATCGTTTAGAAGCCTGTCAGCACCTATTTTTTCTTCCGGAGAAATTACTTTTTCTTTATTAATAAAAATGCCACCGCCAGCGAGCATTTTCTTTGCTTCGCCTTTGCTCGGTAAAATTTTTGTTTCAGCTAATAAGCTTATTAAATCAAGGTTTTCTAATTGATCTTTACTTATTTCTACAGAAGGCACTCCTTCCATTACCTGGAGCAATTGTTCTTCGTTTAATTCTTTTAAGATTTCAGCAGTATCATTGTTGAACAAGATAGTAGAAGCCTTTAACGCGAATTCGTAATCTTTTCTTGAATGCACAAAGCAAGTGAGTTCCTGCGCCAGTCGTTTTTGTAAGATGCGCTGGTGCTCATTTCCACGATGCTGTTGAACGAGTTCATCAATTTCCTTTACTGGAAGAAAAGTAAATACTTTTAGAAATCTTTCTGCATCGGCATCGGCTGTATTTAACCAAAACTGGTAAAATGCATACGGTGAAGTTTTCAAAGGGTCTAACCAGATGTTTCCTTTCTCTGTTTTGCCAAATTTATTTCCGTCAGATTTGGTTAATAAAGGGCATGTAAATGCAAATGCTTCTCCCCCAACTTTTCTCCGGATCAGTTCTGTACCTGTTACAATATTTCCCCATTGATCGCTTCCTCCAAATTGTACTTTGCAATTTTTATGTTCATAAAGCCAGTAAAAGTCATATCCCTGCACAAGTTGATAAGTGAACTCCGTAAAACTCATTCCATTTTCACCCTCCAGCCTTTTTTTCACGCTGTCCTTTGCCATCATATAATTTACAGAAATATGTTTGCCCACATCGCGGATAAAGTCAAGGAAAGTAATAGCTTGAAACCAATCATAATTATTGACCATTTCGGCAGCATTACCTTCGGCCATATTGAAATTAAGAAACCGGGATAATTGTTGCTTTACTGCTGCCACATTTCTATCAAGGGTACTTTTATCTAATAAATTTCTTTCTGCACTTTTACCTGATGGATCACCTACCATGCCGGTAGCGCCGCCAACCAAGGCAACGGGCTTATGTCCAAAATGTTGCAAATGAACCAGGATAATGATAGGAATAAGACTGCCAATGTGCAGGCTATCCGCAGTTGGATCAAAACCAACATAAGCAGAAGTTGATTCTTTTATAAACTGGTCTTCCGTTCCCGGCATTATGTCCTGTATTAATCCACGCCATTTTAATTCTTCGATTATATTTTCCATATCCTGCAAAAATAATCAAGAGAAAGGCCTATCCATAATTTTTGGGGATTTAATTTATAAAAGGTGAGGTTACCAATCAAGGAATGCGATCTCTTTACCCTTATCTTAAGGTATAAAAGGAAACAATTTTACGAAGAAAAATTCCTTGTCTTTGGTGGTAAAAATCATTTACCCGTTTACTATAAGTTTTACTTAATTTTATCTTCAAATGGATAACTGCATGCAATATTGACCCGATTAAATCCGTTTTAAATACCACTTTTACGTTCAAATAACTGATAAGTCCCAATGAGAATAGCGCGGTTTGCAAAAATTTTATTTTTAGTTCTCCTTCCCTGCACTGGATTCTCGCAGTTTCGAAAATATTCCAATGAATTTTTAAATATCGGAGCAGGCGCACGCGGCTTAGGAATGGGCGCTTCCGAGGCAGCTTCAGTTTCCGATGCCACTGCAGGCTATTGGAATCCTGCGGCGTTGGTTGGTGTACAGGATTTTCCTTCCATCAGCTTAATGCATGCGAGCTATTTTGATAATATTGGTAAATACGATTTTGCGAGCGTGGCTCTTCCCGTGAACGATAATAAAAGAGTTATAGGATTAACGGTATTGAGATTCGCAGTAGATGATATTCCGAATACGCTGTTTTTGGTGCAGCCAGATGGAAGTATTAATTACGGAAACATTACTACGTTTTCTTCAGCAGATTACGCCTTCCTTTTTTCTTTTGCTCAAAAAATTAAAGACGATGATGATTTAAAAATGAGTTTCGGTGCCAATGCAAAAGTGATTTATCGGAAAGTTGGCCACTTTGCTACGGCCTGGGGTTTTGGAATCGATGCCGGATTTAAAATGCAGAAAAATAATTGGAGCCTGGGAATTGTAGCCAAAGATTTAACAACCACTTTTAACGCATGGTCATTTCATTTTACTGACAAAGAGAAACAAGTACTCTATCTGACTGACAATGATATTCCGATCAAATCAACAGAATTGACAGCGCCAAGATTAACGATTGGCAATTCGTATAATTTCTCTATTGGTTCTTCTGTCAATCTTTTAGCAGAAGCTGATTTTGACTTTACTTTTGATGGCCAGGAAAATACGGTTGTCAGTAGCAAGAATATCAATATTAATCCGCACGCCGGATTGGAGGCGACTATTAAGGATGTTTTTTTTGTGCGGGCAGGAATCTCTAATTTTCAAAAAGCTTTAGCAGATGGTGATACAACCAATCAAAAGAAAGTTTGGATATTTCAACCAAGTCTTGGTGCTGGTTTTAAAATAAATAATATCTCCATTGACTACGCATTCACCAATCTTGCCAATCAATCAAATCCATTGTATACTCATATTTTTTCTTTGAAAATTGATCTTGCAAAAAAGGAAAAGCAATCGTATTAATATTCGACCATGAAGAAATTAATTGCCGTTTTTTTTATTTTTATTTTTAGTTTTGCTAATGCCCAGCCGTATCCGAATAATTGGATAGATTATACGAAAACCTATTATAAATTTAAAGTTGGGGTAAATGGCCTTTATCATATTACTCAATCTGCTTTGAATAATTTAGGTTTATCAAATATTCCCGCTGAACAATTTCAGCTTTGGCGAAATGGGCAACAGGTCTCTATTTACACCAGCACATCTACAGGACCAATCCCGGCAAATGGTTTTATTGAATTTTGGGGAGTGATGAATGACGGAAAACCGGATACAAAATTATACATCAACGCTGATTACCAGATGAGCGATCATTTCAGTTTACAAACTGATACGGCTGCTTATTTTTTAACCGTAAATCCAGTTGGTAACAATTTGCGATATACAGATAATCCAAATAATACGACCGGAAATACTCTTTCTCCGGAACCGTATTTCATGAATATCCTGGGAAATTATTTTAAAACACAGATCAACCCCGGATACGCAGCTATAGTTGGCACTTATGTTTATTCTTCTTCTTATGATATTGGCGAAGGTTGGGTAAGCTCAGATATCTATCCGGCAGGTCCATTATCAGCAGGCTTTAATCTCATTAATTTATACACAGGAGGCCCAAATTTTTCTTTAAAATTTGCGGTAACCGGAAATGCTCCTAACGACCGACATATCCAGGTAAAAATCTTTAATTCTTTAGTAGATGATGAATCAATGTCATCGTTCTCTTATCTTAAGAAAAATGTCACCAATCTTCCGCTCAGCTTACTTTCTGACCCAAATAATATCCAGGTTAATTTCATAAATACTTCCTCTGAACCAACGGACAGGATAGACGTTTCGTTTGATGAAATCACTTATCCCAGCAAATTTATTTTTAATAATCTGTCCAATTTTTATTTTCAATTACCCGCTAATTCAAAAGGAAATTACGTGGTAATTGACCAGTTCAATTATGGCACTGTAGCGCCGGTTCTGTTTGATTTGAATTCGAATAAAAGATATTTAGGAGATATCAGTACTGCGGGAAAAGTAAAGTTTGTACTTCCACCTTCATCGGATACTTTAAGGAGATTTCAATTATCCAGTGAGGATCCAGGACAGGTAATGAATGTTGCCAATTTTGAAAAAAGAAATTTTGTCAATTATGGAACTACATCTAACCAGGGAAATTATTTGATCATCAGTAATCCTTTGATTTACACAAGTACTTCAGGAGCCAATAATGTAGATCTTTACAGGCAATACCGGTCATCTACAGCCGGCGGAGGTTATAATGTAAAATTGATCGACATTAATGAACTGGTTGATCAATTTGCTTATGGAATAAAAAAACATCCCGCAGCTATAAAAGACTTTGTTCAATTTGCTGTCAGCACTTTTTCAACAAAACCACGCTATCTTTTTTTGCTCGGAAAAGGAATTCAATATGATGAATATTGCATCAATCAGACCAGTATTTATGCGGATAAACTGAATCTCGTTCCAACATTTGGAGCGCCCGCTTCAGATATAGAGTTGGTTTCTCCATACGGAAGTCTTGTACCTAGCATACCTGTGGGAAGGCTATCTGCGGTTTCGGGAGATGAGGTCGGAAATTACCTGGAAAAATTAAAGGAGTATGAACTGGAGGAAAAATCAACAACCCAGACAGAAGCCAATAAATTGTGGATGAAAAAAGTTGTAAATATTGTTGGCGGAAAAGATAGTTCTGAAAATGATCTTTTTGGTTATTATATGAACAATTATAAAGATATTGTTGAGGATACCCTTTTTGGAGCTAATGTGGAAACATTTTCCAAATCTTCCAGTGCAGCAGTGCAGCAAATTTCCAGCCAGCGTATCAATGATTTGTTTTCAAGTGGTATCAATCTGCTCGCCTATTTTGGTCATTCATCGGCAAATCTCCTTGAGTTTAATTTAAGTGATCCAAGTGATTATAATAACCAGGGAAAGTATCCTTTTTTTATTGTAAGCGGTTGTACAGCCGGCAATAATTATATCTATGATACCTTGAGAATCCTGCAGAATTCTTTATCTATTTCTGAAAATTTTGTATTATCAAAAGAGCGCGGAAGTATAGGTTTCCTGGCAAGTTCACATCTTGGAATTCCGCCATATCTCAATAACTATAATGTGCAGTTATTTAACCAGATTAGTAATATAAATTATGGAAATACTATCGGAAACGACATGCAAACCTCTATCCTGAATTTAGGAGGAAATGATCCCAATATTTTTACACCAAATTCCTATTTTACACGAATTCACCTGGAGGAACTGGCATTGCATGGAGATCCGGCACTTATGATCAATCCACAACCTAAACCGGATTATGTAATTGAAGATCCGGATGTTGTTATTGATCCTCAATTTATTTCTGTTTCGGAAAATAGTTTTACTTTAAAAGCAACTGCTTACAATATTGGAAAAGCCATAAGCGACTCGATTACTTTTGAGGTAAAAAGAACTTACCCAGACGGAACCACTTCGATCGTACTGAGGAAAAGAATCGAGGCGATTTATTATTCTGATTCCATTAATATTTCTATTCCTATTATTGCTACCAGGGATAAAGGAGATAATAAAATAACGGTAACAATAGATGCGGATAACAATGTAGATGAATCATCGGAAAGCAATAACAGCATTACCAAAGATTTTTATATTTACGAAGATGATGCACGCCCTGTTTTTCCGGCTGATTTTGCCATCGTGAATGTGGCTACTCAAAAATTATACGCATCTACGTCAAACCCGGTAAGCGTAGCAAAGGATTATGTATTTGAAGTAGATACAACCAACCTGTTTAATTCGCCTTTTAAAATCTCAAAAACGATTCATCAAATTGGAGGCTTTATAGAATTTAATCCGGGTATTACTTATATGGATAACAGGGTGTATTATTGGAGAGTGGCTGTAAATACCGGCACAAATTCGCCAGCAGATTTTCATTGGAACTATGCATCGTTTGTTTACCTGGCTAATAGTACCGGAGGATCTAACCAATCCCATTATTATCAGCATCTGGCTTCCGATACTCAAAATATACATTTAGAAGGTACTTCCAGGTTGTGGAAGTTTTCACCCGTACTTGATGTGCTTGATTCCAGGAACGGAATTTATCCAACAGCTGCATCCGCAGGATCAGATTGTACCGGTGGAATCAACGATGTAAATTTCGCATCAGGAATTTGCCCTAACGGTATTTCCAACGTTTTAATTTTCAATGTTGTAAACTCGGTAACCTTAAAACCGTGGCTGAATTCATCTACTGGTCCGGGTTTGAGCGGAAGTCTTTCTGTTTGCGCCGATAACAGGATACCCAATTTTGCATTTGATGTAAGCACGCCATCGGGGAGAAAAACCGCCATGAAATTCATGGATTCAATCCCTGACAATTATTTAGTTTATGTAAGAAATGTTTCAGGACCGGATGCCGCCACTTCTGTTTACGCAGCAAATTGGCAAGCTGATACAACTGCTTTCGGTATTGGGAATACAATGTATCAAAGATTAAAATCGGAAGGGTTTGTTTTGATTGATTCATTTAACAGGCCGAGGGCATTTGCATTTATTTATCAAAAAAATAAACCTGGAGTTTCGGGCTTTGAATTCACAAAAGGCATTTCAGACATAGTAGATTTTAAATTGAACTTTTATACTTCCGATACCATTGGGTATATCACTTCACCAAAGTTTGGACCTTCACTGGCATGGAAAGAAATGCATTGGCGAGGTACCAGCCTGGAAAAAAATTCTGCAGATAATCCTTCTGTTCAGATTATAGGAATAGATTCCAGCGGAAACGCTACCAATCTTATGGACGTTAATAAAAATCAACAGGATGTTGACATTTCATCAATAAAGGCATCCCAGTTTCCGTATATACAACTGAAGATGCGAAATGTTGATAGCGTTACTTTTACTCCATATCAGCTAACTTATTGGCGTTTGAATTACCAGACACCGCCAGAAGGTGCCATAAGTCCTAATTTATTTTTTACTTCTAAAGACACATTGCAACAAGGCGAAATATTGCATTTTGGAATTGCGTTTAAAAATATCAGCGTTACTGCGTTTGATAGTGTGAAAGTAAAATTGACAGTTATAGATAAAAATAACGTAACCCATGTGCTTTCGGTTCCGAGGCAAAAGCCGTTGATTGCCGGAGATTCTATTACTTTAAAATACGACCTGGATACTAAAAATTATCCCGGACTGAATACATTATATATTGATTTTAATCCTGATAATGACCAGCCTGAACAGTATCTTTTCAATAATTTTCTCTACCAGAATTTTTATGTAAGAACAGATAATTTCAATCCAACATTGGACGTAACCTTTGATGGAGTGCATATCCTAAATAAAGATATTGTATCAGCAAAACCACACATTCTCATTAAACTAAAAGATGAAAACAAATCGCTGGCTTTAAATGATACATCGCTTTTAAAAGTGCAAATCCAAAACCCTGACGGATCTTTACATACCTATCGTTTTGATAATGATACCATGCGGTTTACTCCGGCCAATTTAACGACCGGGGAAAATACAGCTACTATAGATTTAACACCATCTTTAAGCGGAGAAGATGACGAATACGAACTGGTGGTTTCAGGCAAAGATGCATCCGGAAATACAGCAGGCAAAATGGATTACCATATAGATTTCAGGATTATCAGCAAACCAATGATATCGAATTTAATGAATTATCCAAATCCATTTACCACCTCCACAGCTTTTGTATTTACGGTAACCGGATCTGAAATTCCCCAGAATATGCGAATCCAGATATTAACCATTACGGGAAAAATAATTCGGGAAATAACGCAGGATGAATTAGGTCCCATACATGTCGGAAGAAATATCACTGATTTTAAATGGGACGGAACTGACATGTTTGGACAGAAAGTGGCGAATGGCGTTTACTTATATCGCGTTTTGACCAACCTGAATGGAAAAAAGATGGACAAGTTTACAGACCAGGGAGATAATACGGATAAATATTTTACAAAAGGATACG
>JBDTJV010000343.1:0-6318 GCA_039935675.1 Ginsengibacter sp.
GCATCCATATCTGCCCGTAAGGCAACCACTTTTTTGCCCGGATTTTTTCCTTTAATAATACCCACAACTCCTGTCGTAGCCATTACTTCAAAATCAATCCCAAACTCTTTCAATTTCTGCTGAACAAATTTGGAGGTTTCGAATTCCTTATAACTCAATTCAGGATGGGCATGAAGATGACGGCGAATACTGATAAATTCTTCTGCATATTTTTTAGATAGATCCTTAATTTTTTCTTTCAGCATCTGGCAAAAGTAAAAGAGTTTCCGTTTTTATCAATCAATCGGCAGTCAATTGTTCCATAAATGCAAAAGATAAGGCAAGAGTATAAATTAAGAATTGGAATTATTCCTTCATTTACTGTTCGAATTTGCAAAGTATAAATCCGGGAAATTTGTTGGTTTACTGGTATAGGTAATAAAAAATGTTCTTTTGGGTAGATCTTTTACTCAGTAGCCTTTTACGGATTTACTTCAATCGTTTCGGGAATAAAATAAATGGTAGCACCGCCAAGCATCTGGCTAATTGCCTTCCTGTAGGGCTCCGCTTCTTCTTTGGTACGGAAATTTCCAAATTTTATCCTGATATAAGGATTGGCATACCACATATAAGGTTTTTGCTCAGGAAATTTTTGTAATAGTTGCGACCTTACTTTGAAAGCGTATTCTTTATTGCTTGTGTTCAAGACCATTAACCTGAAGCCTTGCGCCCTTCTGGAATTTTCCTGCAAAACCACATTGTTAAGTTCGGCCTCTTTTCTCGCAAGAATATCTATTCGATAATCTTTCAATACCGCAACCTTATTCACAGGCAGAGAATCCGAGGTTTGAGCAAGGCTATGATTTGAAAAAAAAA
Source organism: Ginsengibacter sp. (assembly GCA_039935675.1). Lineage (GTDB taxonomy): Bacteria > Bacteroidota > Bacteroidia > Chitinophagales > Chitinophagaceae > Ginsengibacter. Next base: position 856 of record JBDTJV010000343.1, read on the forward strand.
TCAACATTAAAACAAGTGAACTTCTCATAATTTTTACAAAAAACAAAAAATATGGTTTAAAAAAATGGGAAACTATTTATTCAGTTACCAATTTATAAAGGGACAAACTTTTTTTTGAATTAGTTGCAATCCTTATTTTTTTACCAAAATTTTTAATAGCTATGCCTTGCTCTCTTTCACAATTTCTACGCTTGCACTACATCCAAGCCTGTTAGCACCTGCATTGATGAGTTCTTTTGCAAAAGAATAAGACCGGATGCCACCACTTGCTTTTATTTTTATCGAATCTGCCAGGTGTGCCCTTATCAATTTTACGTCATGAATCGAAGCGCCTTTTTCTGCAAACCCTGTTGAAGTTTTAACATAATCTACTCCTGCCGCGCCATAAATATCACAGCATTTAATAATTTCATCGTCGGTAAGAATTCCACTTTCAATGATCACTTTGATCACTTTATTTTTATTTCTTACAATGGGTAAAATCATGTTAATTTCATTGGCAAGAAATGTCCAGTCGCCATTTTTGATGGCGGAAATATTTACCACCATATCCAGTTCATCAGCGCCGTCAACAATGGCTAAAATAATTTCAGCTACTTTGGCTTCTATAGCGCAATAGCCGAATGGAAAACCGATAACAGTAGCTACTTTTATTGAAGAATCTGTTAAAAATTCTTTAGCTTTCTTTACATAAAGCGGAGGTACACATACGGCCGCAAATCCATATTCTATGGCTTCTTTGCATACTTTTTCCACATCACCAATGCTTGTCGTTTGTTTTAAAACCGTATGATCGATATACGGTGCGATGTTCATATTCATATTTAGTATATTAAAAAAATGAAGATAGGGTATTAAATTATTTTCGGTAAAAAACCTTTTTAAAAGTTACTGTTGAAAGAAAATATGTGAACAGAAGTTGCTAAAACTATATTTAGATGAAGTAACCAAATTGGTTATTTTTATTATTTAAATCGGGCTATTTTTAAATTCAATGAGAATAATTACAGGTTGATTGTAGAAATTAATTATCCGAAAGGATGGCTATTTATTAAATTCATCGGAACTCATGTACAGTATGGTAAAATAAACGCCGAATCTATTGAATTCTTTAAACGAAGAAAAGATCATTAGTATGCAATTAAAAATTATTAAAACTAAGAAAGATTATATTACAGCACTGGAACGGTTTGAAGAAATTTTTTAAACTAAAACAGGCACTTTAGAAAGTGAGTAAGCAGATGTTCTTTCACTCCTTATTAAAGCTTATGAAGATGAACATTTTGTAATAGAGTCTCCAAATCCTTTGGAAGCAATCAAGTATCGAATGAAAGAACAAGGATTATCAAACCGTGATTCAGCTAAAATATTGGGATTTAAGAGTAGGGTGACAGATATTTTTAATAAAACCCGGAAACTAAATCTTGATATGATTCGTAAACTAAATCAGCAAATAAATATTCCTTTAGAAACATTGATCAGACCTTATTAAGGGTTTAACAAAAGAAAATCTAAAAGGTAATTCTTATCTCGGTTACATTGGCCATTTTTTTTCCTATTGGATAGATAATCCAATCATTTCGTCTTTCACGCGTACTTTTGCAAAATGATCGCAATTGACAATGTATTAATAAGTGATGAAATTGTTGAAGAACAATTTGTGTGCGATCTTGTCAAATGTAAGGGCGGATGTTGCGTAGATGGAGACGCAGGAGCGCCATTGGAAAATGCTGAATTAAAAGAGTTAAACGAAGTTTATCATACGGTGCTACCGTACCTTTCTGAAGAGTCAAAGCTTATATTGGAAACCGAAGGAAAATATGTTTATGACCATGAATTTGGCTGGGTAACGCCTACCATCAGCAATGGAATGTGCGCTTACGGTTTGGTAGATAAAAAGGGTATTGTAAAATGTGGTATCGAGCAGGCATATAATGACGGTAAAATAAGCTGGAAAAAACCGATCAGCTGTCATCTTTTTCCAATCAGGATAAAAAAAACAAAAAAAAATGAGTTGGTAAATTACGAACCACGCGAAGATCTGTGCAGCGCAGCCTGCACGCTTGGAAAAAAATTAAAAATGCCTGTGTTTCAATTTTTAAAAGAACCACTAACGCGTAAATACGGAGAAATTTTTTATGAAGCGCTGGCCGCTACCGCAAAACATCTTGAAAAGAATTCTTAATTTAAATCCTATCTATCTAAATGAACAAAGTTTATTTCCTGGTTTCCATTGTACTTTTCACACTTGCTTCCTGCACGGTAAACAATGCCAAAATTAATAACAGCTTCAAGAAATATTTTGACTCCGCCCATGTAGAGGGCAGTTTTTCTTTTCTAAATAACCAGGTAGGTGATATCACAGTTTACAATATGAAAATGGATACGGAAAGAGTTTCGCCAGGGACTTCTTTCAAAATTCTAAACACATTAATTGGCATTCAAACCGGAAATATTGAAAATGAAAATACGGTGATAAAGGATAATGCTGACACTAATAATATTTCCCTGGTAAAGGCTTTTAAGAATTCCGTAGTTCCTTATTTCCAGGCACTTGCTCGTAAAATCGGGAAAGACAGCATGAGGCTTTGGATTGATTCGATTTCTTATGGAAATAAAAATATCAGCGGGCCGCTTGATTCTTTTTGGTTAAATAATCAACTAAAAATATCCCCGGATGAACAACTTGGATTCATGAGCAAATTGTATTTTTCACAGTTGCCTTTTCAAAAATATGCGCAGCAAATGGTGCAGGATCAAATGCTGCAGGAGGATAACACACTGTATAAGTATAGCTATGCAACCGGAACGTTTACCGATGAAAAGAACGATCCTAATGCCTGGCTTGTTGGATGGATCGAAGAAAACAGGCATGTCTATTTTTTCGTGACCTATTTAAAATCCGAAAATAAAAACCAGGATTTGATTAAAGACGCCATTCATATTAACAGGTCTATTTTACAAGAAATGGGATTTTTCAAGGGAGAAAAATAGGAAAATGTAGGATGTAGAATGTGAGATGTAGGATCTGAGATGTAGAATTTAGGATGTGAGACTTAGATTATTACCTTTTATTTAGGCTTTTCTTAGGCAAATAAAAATGGAATTTAACAGTAAACCAATAAATCAATTGCATTTTCATTTTTAATTTGCAGCCATTCATGCTTCATTTTCAATATATAGAATATTTCATTGCGTTAGCGGCCGTTCCATTGTTCCTGTTTTTATATTCTTACCTGGTAAAATGGAAAAAGCAAACACAGAAAAAAATTGGTGATCCGTCTTTGATCAAAGAATTAACCGCCGATTATTCTCCTAAAAGATTCTTGTCTAAATTCATCTTATTTGTTATTGCTTTTATTTTTTGCGTTTTTGCGGTCGCTGGATTAGTTACGCCGGATGGCAGCCAAAAAATTAACCGGAAAGGAACAGATATTATGGTAGCCCTTGACGTAAGTAAAAGTATGCTGGCCCAGGATATAAAACCGAGCAGGCTGGAGCGGGCAAAACAGGTGATCAGCAAGATCATTGATAATTCTCCTGATGACCGGATTGGGCTTGTGATCTTTGCAGGCAGAGCCTATCTTCAAATGCCTTTGACTGTAGATCACGAGGCAGCAAAAATGTATTTATCTACTTCCTCCCCGGATGATGTGCCAACGCAGGGCACGGTCATCGCTGACGCTTTAAGAATGTGTGAATCATCTTTTAATCCTAATGATAAAACTTTCAAATCTGTATTGCTGATAAGCGATGGAGAAGACCATGATGATGAGGCGATAAAAGTAACCAAAAAATTAGCCAAAGAAGGAATTATGGTCAATACAATTGGAATAGGTTCTCCTGAAGGTTCGCCGATTTTGGATCCGCAAACAGGCCAGTTTATGAAAGATGACAAAGGACAAACGGTCATTTCTAAATTGAACCAGTCAGAATTAAGTGATATTGCAAAAGCAGGAGATGGCATTTACCAGTTATACAACGGAACCGACCAGGTGGCCGCCAACATTAAAAAACAATTAGCAGGAATAGGAAAAGAAACCGGTACCAGCGATAGTGCCTATGCTTCTTTCCGGCAATACTTTCAATACTTTTTGGCAATAGCTTTTATTTTATTGTTGTTTGAATTTTTCTTTTCAGAAAAAAATAAGCAAAAAACGAAAAGTGCCATTGCAGTTTTGTTTTTATGTGCGATAAGCTTTTCTTCTTATTCGCAAAGTAAGGAAGCCATTATAAGAGGAAATAAAGCTTACAAAGACACTGATTATAATGCGGCTGAGAGTGAATACAAACTTGCCCTGCAAAACTCAGATACCAATGTTACCGCTTCTTATAATTTGGGCAATGTACTTTACAGGAAAAATAATACAGAAGATGCCGTAAAATCGTACGAAAATGCTATTAAAAACACCAACGATAACACCATAAAGCAAAGAGCATTTTATAATAAAGGCGTGGCTTTGCAACAGGCAAAAAAACTCCCCGAATGCATTAACTCTTATGAAAATGCATTAATGCTGAATCCAAATGATGAGGATGCCAGGCAAAATCTGCAACGTGCATTGAAAGAACAAAAGAAACAGGAACAGCAAAACAAGCAACAACAAAAGAATCAAAAACAGCCAAATAAACAACAACAAAATAAGCCTCAACAGCCAAAGGACAACCAACAGACCAACCAGCAGCCAAAACCTTCGCCGTCCAAAATGAGTAAACAGGATGCGGAAGAAAAATTAAAATCACTTCTTGAAAACGAAAAACAATTGCAGGACAAGATGCATAAAATAAAAGGGGCTGCTGTACCCAATAGTCCTGAGAAGAATTGGTGATAAAAATAAATTAATTGATAAAAACACCTTTATCGTATTTGCAATTTTCGAAATGATTTGATTCTACCAATATTATTATTTCAAAACGCTATTCATTTTCATTTATCCTATAAACAGGATAGCGTAAATATTCTGGTTCAAACCATGGAGAGTTTTGATAAATAAATTTAAACTGCGCAGACGCATCTTTTGCAAACGTGCTGTCTGAGCGCTTCTTAGCCTCTAATTTTTCTTTTAAAGCCGGATGTTCTATTAAATATTGAGCGGCAATATCATTCCACCTGTATTCATCATATCCTTCCTTCTCCTGGAGAATTGCATCAAAAAAATTCCATGAAAAAAAACTGTCATCTCCGGTTGGCTCCAGCATTTCTGTAATATACCTGTTTGCTGGTTGATCCATATTAATAACAAAGTCACCTTTCAAAAATTGTATTTTTTCTTTTTTATCAGAAACTACTACTTTATAATTCCTATGATGTTTTTCATAAGCTTTCGGCAAAGATTTCAGGCTTTCAATATGATAAACACTTACTTCCATTAAAGTATCTTTTTTTAAACGATCCATGCGAACATCATTCAGTTTCAACAAATCAATTACAGACCACCAACCTTGTGGAATAATATATTTTTT
>JBDTJV010000344.1:0-5388 GCA_039935675.1 Ginsengibacter sp.
AGTATCCTTTGTGGATTGCGCATTATTTACAGCCAGACAAGCCGCGGATCGAAAAGAGCTGGGTTTTTTGGCAACACAGTGAGAAAGGCCGCGTTGATGGAATTAATGCCCCTGTTGATTTTAATGTTTTTTATGGGGACAGCGCTGACTTCAATAATTTTTTGATTCATTAAAACATATAGATTTTCAACTGCTGTGATCTGCTATGATGAACCATTTTCCTTTCATTTTTTTGAATAACAATGAGAAAACTCCCTCGAGATTTCCTGCTGATCTTTCCAATTTCCAGTTTCATACTACAAAATAGTCATTTGGTGAAATAGGTTTGACGGTAAGTAGTGTAAAATCTAATTTTCCCATGGCCTGGGAATCCGGATATCCTTTTTTATAATGGTCCAACGTATTTTGCCAGCCATAAGTAATCCCGGATTTTCCTATGAACATCACCGAATCGCTTTTCCAATATCCTTGCATATAGCTTTCAAGATTTCCTTTATTCCATTCTTTTAGTTGCTCTCTTAAAACATTCCGGATGGCAATTTCTTCTTTTGATTGACAAAAAGATCCGCAGGAAAAGCAGAGGAACAGTAAACAAAGAAATAAGTAGATTTTATATTTTCCTTTCAATGAAAAAAAAGAATTTTGCATAAAGAGTAATTTGAATGATTAATTATTTCTTCTCGCCAGCACAATGGTGTTTTTAAATTGTTTTTTCTTTCCGTCTTTATTAAAAATTTCTGTATAAATAATATAGATTCCCTGGGGCAATTTCCTGTTTTTATCATCCAGGCCATCCCAGCGATAATAACCTTTTATGCCACTTAATGCATTCTTTTGAAGAAACCGAACGGGTCTTCCTGAAGCATCGAAAATAGTAACATTCGCGACAAATCCGGCAGTGGGAAAATGATAATTGATGGTAGCAAAATCCTCATGTCCGTCATTATCCGGCGAAAAAATTTCCGGGGTGATTGTTATTTCGCCGGGCAGATCTTCATTCATTTTATATTGTGAATTTTGAAAACCAGGAGTGCCATATCCGGAAGATGTAGCCGCAGAATGAAAATTACTTTGTAAAGAAGATCCCTCGTAATCAATTCTTTCCAGCGAAACTCCTTTCGCATTATTCAATAAAGGGAAATGCCATTTTTCCGTATAATTCACTTCATCGATAATGGTGCCATGAAGATTTAAAACAATTACATTTCCTTTATCATTGGAAAAAGCAGGCATTGTTTTCATTTTTAAAAAAGCTTCAGGATTCGTCGTAATGTATTGGCTTTTTACTATTTCCGGGTTGGTGGTTATTAAAATGAAATCTTTGGGAAAAAACAAAAATGGTTCCGTTGATAATTGCGTGATACTGCTGATCGTATTGCTTGTGTTGCGATTAGCAAGGTAGATTTTATTCAGATCAATTATTTTATTGGAGCGATTGAATAATTCAACATAATCAACACCAGAAGGCAACGGATTGAAAAGAATTTCATTAATAACAAGATCAAAGCTATCTGAATTTTGAGCGATGCCGAATTTTGCTGAGTGGTTCCCTCCTATTGAATTTCCGGAACAATCGGTGATATTTTTTGCATTAACAGTGTATACAATTCCTTCAGAAATTGGTTGGTTCAAAGTAATATTTACTCGGTTAAACAAAGGCCCAATTGCGAATGCGCTGGTTGCTTTCAATCCATTATCAAAATTATAATTGCTTTTTGAAGCGGCTCTAAAACTATCGAGAGGTTCATTAAAAACAATGGTTACAGATGTAGAACCATTTGCGAAAGCGTTTACAATTTTTGGCGCATCTGAATCATTATTTATGCCGTCAACAGAATTTTTTCTCCCAGGTGTTCCTCCAATAATGTCTTTGCTTGACTTCCAGTTGGAAATGCCGCTGCAAGGATTTTTGGTATCGATCATTTCCAAAGACCATCCGCCATCTTTTTTTAAATCATTCTGATACCATTCTGCAGAATATTGGACTGCATGAATTATTTTACCATTTGCATCAGCAATTGAAATCAAATCTCCCTCATTATCAAGAGAAGGAAAATTAGTGATACTAACCGTTTTTCCAAAACCGGATAATGCATTAAGCGCAGTCGATGAACAGATAATCAGGAAACTATCAGGCGCTAAAATAAATTCCCGTATCGGGCCGCTGGTACTGGTTAAATCACTTATTTTCCAGCCTTTCAAATTGATGGGAAAAGCGGAAGTATTTTTAATTTCTATCCATTCATAATTCGGCAAACCCACCGGCGGAGATGGATCCGCAAAAATCTCATCAATAACAATATCATATTGCTGTGGAATATAAAAACTAAAAGAGGCTTTAGCATTTTCTGTTTTATTTCCATCAAGATCCTTTACGCCATTCACAGTTAACGTATAGGCATAACCGTTAGTAAAAAGATTTTCAAATGTGAGATGAACCAAGGCCGGATTTTGTGCATCAAGCGTTACATAAGTGGGCATTCCCAATGCATTATTAGCAGAATAATTAGAAAAAATATTGGACGATTTTTCAAGGGGTTCATTAAACAAAATGTCAAGAGTTGTTGAAGAAACGGCAGTCACAGATACAATTTCTGGAGCCGTCTTATCAGGTACATAATTTTTTATCTCTATGTCATCAAAGAAATGTTTTTGAAAGAAAGATGAAGTGCTTTGCTTGACCAGGAAGCCAAAAAAATTCGAGTTTGTATAAGTAGAATCTGTTACGGTTCCTTCATTTATAAAAGAGTTGCCGCTGCCTGTCATGTCGCGGTACAGAAGCCACTGGTTTGATTCATCGCGAATCACTTTTACTTTCATCACATTGCTACTGTGATTTAAGATCCCGTTTTCTCCATCTATGATTTTAATATTTTTCCCGTTGGCATCCTTTCTATAAAGAGAAATTTCATCATCTGAGTTCCCAATCCTTACAAAATAACCAACAGTAGAAACCGCTTTTAAATCCGCTGAAGAAGCTGCCAGGTAAACATCTACATAATTAGAGGAAGAAGGATTGAAATTTATTTGCAACCAAAATTGCCATTCAGCGGTATTGCAAAGTTTGTTCTCGTGGCTTAAATAAAAGGTGCTGTTTTCAATCGTGTTTGTACTTTGTAGATGTTTTGATGCATTGACCTTAAAATCTGATGTATCGCCGATCCATCTCTGATTCTTTTTGAAGTTTTCATCAGAAAAATCTTCAAAAAACTGCGCATTTGCAGCGCCGCTTATTAACAACAAAATACCAAAACTGTAAAGGAATTTTTTACTCATAATCAGTAGCTTTGATTCTAAAGATAAAACTTTATGCTTTTCTTTGTATCTCAAAAATTAAAAACAAAAAATTAAAAATGAAAATAGCAGTGGTGGGCGCTACCGGGCTTGTAGGCAGCAAAATGCTACAGGTGCTCGAAGAGAGAAATTTTCCGGTGACAGAATTAATACCAGTGGCTTCTGAAAAATCAATCGGTAAGGAAATTACTTTTAAAGGGAAACAGTATAAGGTGGTTTCTGCAGAAGATGCGATTGCTGCAAAGCCTGATATCGCTTTGTTTTCTGCTGGCGGTAGTACTTCTCTTTCCCTGGCGCCAAAATTTGCTGAAGCAGGTATTACTGTAATTGACAATTCCTCTGCATGGCGTATGGATCCTGATAAGAAATTAGTGGTGCCGGAAGTGAACGCAAATGCAATAACTGCCAATGATAAAATTATCGCCAATCCTAATTGCTCAACTATTCAAATGGTTTTGGTTTTAAACCCGCTCCATAAAAAATATAAAATAATAAGAGTAGTAGTTTCTACCTATCAAAGTGTGACCGGCACCGGGGTTAAGGCAGTTCAGCAAATGGAAAATGAAAGAAATAATGTGAAAGGTGAGATGGCTTATAAATACCCGATTGATAAAAATGCATTGCCGCAAATTGATGTTTTTTTGGACAATGGCTACACCAAAGAAGAAATGAAAATGGTGAATGAAACCCGGAAAATTATTGGCGATGATTCAATTAATGTAACGGCCACGTGTGTACGAATTCCTGTAGTGGGCGGTCATAGCGAGAGCGTAAATATTGAATTTGAAAATGATTTTGATCTTGAAGAAGTAAAAGAAATTTTGTCAAATTCGCCTGGTGTAGTGGTGGAAGATGATGTTGCCAATTTCGTGTACCCGATGCCGTTAACCGCTCATGGAAAAGACGAAACTTTTGTGGGAAGAATTCGCAGGGATGAAACGCAACCGAAGACTTTGAATTGCTGGATCGTAAGTGACAATCTAAGGAAAGGCGCAGCTACAAACGCTGTTCAGATAGCTGAATACTTGATGGAAAACGACTTTGTTTCTTCATCAACAGCAAATTTATTGGAAGAAAAAGGTTAATTTTAAAAATGAGAAAAGGTACTTGAATGTGGATTGCATTTAAGTGCCTTTTTAATTATACACAAAACTTTAAGAATTAGAAATTGTTTTCAAAAAATAAATTATCTTGAATTTGAGCGATCAGTAAAGCAAGGTTCAAATTTGAATTTTAATTAATAAAAGGAATTAAATTAACAGTAAGCAGACAATAAAAGAGGATTTTCATTTTGCATTTTTCAACTTATGGTTGAAAACTTACCATTTGATAAATTAATCCCGAAACTTTATAGAAGAATTGTTACATTCATGGCCGATTTTTAAAATAAATTACGTTAAGCAATATGGGAAATTTTCAAATCAAAGTTCAGCCCAAGAAATACGATGCGATAGTCGTTGGCTCAGGCGCCGGTGGTGGAATGGCTGCTTATGTTTTGGCAAATGCAGGTTTAAAAGTTTGTTTGCTGGAAGCAGGACCTAATTTTAATCCGGCAGTGGATTCCAAGCAATTACAAAACCCCTGGGAATCTCCCAGGAGAGGTGCCAGTACTAAATTTCGACCCTTCGGAGATTTTGACGGATGTTATTGGGGATGGGAAATTGAAGGTGAACCGTATACCAATGCAAAAGGTTCAAACTGGGAATGGTGGCGCGCAAGAATGATTGGCGGGAGAACCAACCACTGGGGCAGAATTTCACTTCGGTTTGGTCCTAAAGATTTCAAAAGAAAAAGTATTGACGGATTGGGCGATGACTGGCCTATCGGCTATGATGATGTAAAACCCTATTACGATAAGATCGATAAATTGCTGGGGGTATTTGGCACCAATGAAGGATTGGTAGACGATCCTGATGGTATTTTTCTACCTCCTCCCAAGCCACGTCTCCATGAATTAATGATTAAAAAAGGCGCTGGCAGAATTGGAGTACCGGTCATTCCTTCAAGACTTTCTATTCTTACCAAAAAAATAAACGATACACGCGGGCAATGTTTTTATTGCCAGCAATGTGGCAGAAGTTGTAAAATATTTGC
>JBDTJV010000345.1:0-8625 GCA_039935675.1 Ginsengibacter sp.
GAAAGAGAAGTTCGCAACTTATTTACCATAAGTTCCTGCATGGTAAGACGAAAAGAACTGGCAAGAATATTAAGGGTTTTGCGCATGAACACAAATTTAGTAATTACCATTTGTTCACAAAGAAAAATATGGTGAAAGGTAAATGGACGCTTTAAAATAAAAAGAATACCTTTTTTAGAATTGAATTCTTTTCTATTTTTTTAAAAACGTAATTTTTTGAACGCGATTATACATTTTATTATTGAATACAATACCTCAAAGTTTGCAACAGGTCGAGAAATGAAATAGGTATAGAAATTTTCGTTCTGTACATATGTTTGTATTAAGGGAGCTATTTAAAATACAGAGTTTGTAATACTATGATTCACCGGAAATTATCTCTTATTGACATAGGGTTTCTTCATTTACAAAAAAATAATTTTGATTTCTTTACATTGCAAAACGAAGAAATCATTTTAAAAAGGCTTCTTATCTTCAATAGATTAGCAAATTCAATTGAATCGTCATTTTCATAAAATACCAAGGATAGTAAACAAGTAAATATATTGATTTCTAAATCTTATTTTGCACCTGTTAAAACACAAAGGCTTGATAACAGTAAAAGAAAATTTGCGGCTTCAGAAAGTGGTCATACTTGCGGCAATTACCTTATTTATTATAAAAATAATTGCATGGTTTCTTACCAATTCATTGGCAATTTTGACGGATGCACTTGAAAGTATTGTGAATATCGTAGCTGCTTTTTTAGGATTATACAGCTTGAATTTATCAGCCAAACCTAAAGATGCGGATCATCCGTACGGACATGGAAAAGCGGAATTTCTTTCTGCAGGAGTAGAAGGGAGCCTCGTCATTATGGCCGGATTTTATATTATTTACAAGGCAGTTCAAAGCTTTTTTTATCCACATGCAATTGCCAAACTGGATTTTGGAATTTTATTGGTAGCCTTTACCGCTATTGTCAATTTTATTCTTGGCAAAATTTCTGTCTCGACCGGTAAAAGAAATCATTCATTGCAATTAATAGCGAGTGGTAAACATTTGATAACGGATACTTATTCCACTTGCGCAATTGTTGTGGGCCTGGTTCTGATCTATTTTACCGGTTATACTTTTATGGATAGCCTGATCGCGTGCCTTGTAGCGATCATCATTATTTATACGGGATACCGGATTGTTCGTGTATCCATTGCCGGTATAATGGACGAGGCGGATGATAATTTATTAAAAGAAATGGTCATACTCCTCAATAAAAACAGGAAAGAAAATTGGATAGATCTGCACAATACCAGGATCATCAAGTATGGTAGCAAGTTGCATTGCGATTGCCATCTTACGGTTCCATGGTATTTAAATGTAAATGAAGCTCACCAGGAAGTAGAATCATTGTCTTCTTTAATTAAAGATGAATTCAAAGAATCAGTGGAGTTTTTCGTTCATTCTGATGGTTGCAAAGATTTTTCCTGTCACATTTGTTCCAAGCATAATTGCATGGTGCGAAAACATCCTTTTGAAAAACGAGTTGAATGGACAGTCGTGAATATTTCAACTGATTCGATGCATAATATCAATACGCCAGGTTAGATGTCAATGATAGGTGAACAATCAATGCTGAATAAGTACAAAGGCTCTAATGGTAATTAAATAAAAAAACCCTCCATAAAAATGAAGGGACTCCAAAATTCAAAAACTGATTATCCATTAAGATTTTTTCAAACCTGGAAACAGGTCTGATATAGATTCAAGTTGTTATTTCTTCATAAATGGAATCATCTTATTGAACCTGGTATTTTTTGTTTTCAAAAGGTTAACAACGGGTTTAGCAAAGTAAAAACGCAAGGATGGGTTTAATATTTTACCAGCGTAAAAAATAGAGTACTATTGCCCGTGGTATCGTAAAAACCCTTAAAATTTTACGTAGCAATTACCATAACTGCGTGAAATGATTAAATTGCCGTAACAATAAGTATTAATAAAAATGATTTATATTACTCAATTAATCTATACAAGAGATGGAGAAGAAAGTGTGTTTCATGCATTTGAAGAAATGGCAATCCCTCTAATCAAAAAATACAATGGACGGCTTTTACTTCGTATAAGGCCTGATGACAAATCTTTTATTGAATGTTCTATGGATAAGCCATACGAAATCCACCTGGTAGAGTTTGATAGTGAGCAGGATTTTGAGAATTTTAAACTGGATGAGGATCGAAAGAATTTTTTATACTTAAAAGAGCAATCAGTAAAATCTTCAATTATGATACAGGGATTGAAGCTTTGAAAAGGGAGTCGGTTAATTTTGAAAGCTAATATCTCCGAACCATATTCAACATTGATAAAGTTTCTGAGATCATTTTGGCATTGTATTCCATAGCAAGGGATTTATGATTGACAGCATCAACGATCGTCCCTATAAAACATAACCCTGCGGTAAAAAAATATAAAATGCCCATACCAATATTACCTATTACAAAACGCTGAACACCGGCAACTCCTACCAAACCCAATAAGCAAAGAATTAAGATCAATTGAGGATCTTTCCGTTTCGAACGATAGATCATGCAAAATTGAGAGAGTTCATCATCATTGAAATCTTTTATCCTGGAATTGATGGTGATCAATTCTTCCGGAGTTACATCATAAAGGTATTTTAAAATGGTGGGGTTTATTGAGTTGTAGTTGCTGTCCATAAATCTGCTTTTTTAGTTTGATAGAAAATATGAATTAGAGAAAGTTTATAAATTCTAAATAAAATTACCGGCACAGCAAAAATACCCAATGGATGAGCAGAAAATGATTCGTGCAAATCGCCATGCAATAAAAAGCTGATGGAATGCCCAAGACCACAACCGGGACAAAATTTAATTCCCAGGAATTTAAATAAGCAAAATGAATAGTGTGTGCTAAGTCCCGGATTCATAAGTGCCAGGGAAACCAATGCAGTAATCCATACAATTATTTCAAAATATTTTCGGAACAAAATTTTCAATTGGTAATATTTTATCTTAAAGATATTTAAAATGAACAAATTATGTTCGATTAGTTTATCTGGATAAAATCTGGTTTTGTTACGAATTGGGTATTGTATTTAAAAATGATATTGGTAGAAATTGAAAAACCGACTCTTTCGTTATGAAAATTTTTTTCCGGGAAATAATACCAGCGGAGTTCAATTGTTCCGAAAACCAGGCTTTCATTTCTTGTCCGGATTCCCCCGCCTATGGAACTTAAGAATTTAGGATCATAATTGTAGGGAGTAAAAACTCCAATGTTACTGAATACAAAAGGCGCAAACTTGAAGGCAAACAGGGACCAGGGACTAAAAAACTCAGACTCTGCTTTTACGGTAGTTCGCAGCGTTCCACCTACGCGCTCGTTGCCAATGTTTTCATTGCCATATTCCGGTAAGCCGAACTGGCTGTTGGCAAATAAAGGTTGATTCAATACAGTATTTATTTGCTGTGCAGCGTCTATATTAAGAAAGAAACGCTGTTTCCATTTAGTACCCAACATTTTCAAATGATCGAAATAAAAGATGCTGGCCAGTAAGTTAATGTCCTGGATTTCCTTTTGGTTCAGATAACCTTCAGCTCTGATTGTATAACTTAAATAGTTATTTTCTGTATTAAACCGGTATCGTTGGTAATTGAACCCAATGAACGGTCTTTTTAAATTTTGTTTTTGAGTGTACCCGGAAGTTATACTTAATAATAATCCCTCGGGAATATCTTCATTTCTACCAAAACCATAAATATATTTTGTTTTGTAGAAGTTTTGTCGATAAAGTGTAAATGTGGCAAGAACCCCACTTAACTGAGCATATTGCCAGTTGTATTGGGTTTTGTAAATAGTGGGAACTTCCAAAAAGCGCTGATGAACATATCGCACACCAATCAGTTTTCTCAATTTGTTGGATTCTTCCTGGTCGGTAAAATCTTTTGCATTAATATTATATCCAACCCAGCCTTCTAAATTATTATAACGGTATCGCAAATCCGAAAGATAAACAGAGTCAGTTGAATACATATTCCTGGTGGCATGGTAGGCTGCATTCAATTCGTATGTCCAGTACATATAACGGTTAACCAGCGGTTTAGTAAAATTGATGTAATAATTATTATCTTCTTTTTGTCCCTGGATTCCCGAGTAGAAACTTTGGTATCCTATCGTACCATCAATAAAACTGCCTCCAATATTTCGGCTTGTATATTCACCTCCTAAACCAAAATCATTTTTCCGTTTATTTTGATAAAGCGCATAAGCAATTGCTGCATTACCTGTTCCTGCAAAGTTATCTTCTCTTAGCTGAACGTTTGTTTGTTCCAGTCCGAGCGAACCGATTGCACCACCGAGCGAAAACACATCTTTTACCTCCACAAACACATCGATCGAATCCGCATTGGCGAAAGCAGGTAATACGACAATACTCGCATCTTGTATATAAAGTAAACGTCGCAGGTAACTTTCATTATCAGCCATTAGAAATGGCCTCAATGAATCTCCCTTGTGAAAGAATAAATTCTTTTCAACTACACTATTTTTTGTAAGATGATGCAGGTAATTTGCCATGTTTGTCAGGCTGTTCATTAATCTCCTGGTTGTATCACCTATTGAAATACCAAACGGGACCCTTTCTACAATGATATTGCGTATAATCTTCCCTTTGTAAGGGATGAAGGCTGCTTCATTTGTTTTCAATACATTGGATGCGTCAACTTCAACAGTATCTTTTTTAAAGGGTTTTACGACTTTACTAAAAAATGAATTCACCGGCACTTTTTTCTCATTTTGTTTTGCATTGGTGGTATCCTGTTGTGCAAAAGCCACAAACTGTACTGAACTAAGCGTACCGGTTAAACAAATGATGAAAAAATATTTGAGGTGAAATTTCATTAGGTAGTCAATATAATTTTATAAAAATAAACATAAAATTCCTGTAGAATTATACGTATACCACGAAATGAGAAATTATTTACCGGGAAAAAAATCAGGAACTTTTTTAGGATTAAATCTTAAAAAAATCTGCAAAGTTTTTTACCACCAAATCACGGGAACTATGAAAAAGGATTAAAAGATTTCAATCGGCAAATTATTTACTACACAAAGTTCGATTTAATTTTTTCTATAAAATTCTGATCGATCATTTTTTTAGCCATCAGGATCATATTATTAAATGCGCCGGCGGTTGATATTCCATGACCGATGATCACTGGCTTGTTTACTCCCAAAACCGGAACGCCACCATACATTTCAAAATTAAATCGATTGAAATATTCATCTTCAATGTTCCTTTTCTGCACAATATCATAAATCGATTCGGCAAATTTCAACAATACGTTACCCGTAAAACCGTCGCATATAAAAATATCGGCCTTATCTAATAAAAGGTCGCGACCTTCAATATTTCCTACAAAGTTAATTTGCTTATTTTCTTTCAGGAGAGGATAAACTGCCTGGCAGAGGATATTTCCTTTTCCTTCCTCTTCACCCACGTTAATCAGGGCGACCCTTGGATTTTCACAATTTAAAATGTACCTGGAAAATAGGGATCCTAATAATGCGAATTGGGATAAATTTTCAGGTTTGCAATCGGCATTGAGGCCTACGTCGACTATAAGCGAGACTTTTCCATTCTCACCTGGAATATAAGCTCCTATTGCAGGACGGGAAATTCCTGTGATTGCCTTGATGCTATATAAAGAACCTACCAGCATAGCGCCGGTATTTCCTGCACTAATAAATGCATCCGTTTTACCCGAAGCCAATAAATAAAAACCAATGGAAATAGACGATTGTTGTTTTTCCTTTAGTGCCTTGGTCGGGTGTTCCTGCATTTCAATCTTTTCCGACGCATGAACAATTGTTATATTTTCAGAATCGATGCCAAATTGTTCTATTAAAGGATCCATCACATCCTGATCACCGATCAACGTAAGGTGAACATCATTTTTATTATTTTCAGATAAAAAAAGTTTTACGCCTTTAATGGTTTCCAGCGGAGCATAATCTCCACCCATCATGTCAATTGCTATATTCATATTTACTTGTTCTTGCAATATTTTAATAAAAATAACCTGTAAATTTTAAATATACGCAACTTTACAAAAAAAAATCCAAAGATAAAGATGAAGTAAATCATTCTTTATTTTTGGATCTCTTCTGATTATCTAAAGTAAAATTAGCCTGCTTTAGGAGGTGCTTTTTCAGAAACCACTTTTCCTTTGTAAATTAATTTCCCTTCGCTAACGTGTGCACGGTGGCGAACATGCGTTTCACCGGTAGTTGCATCCACACTTAAAGTGGGAGCAGTGGCTTTATAATGTGTTCTTCTTTTTGCACTTCTTTGCTGACTGTGTCTGCGCTTTGGATTTGGCATAACCTTGATTAAATATGATTAATTATTGTTTTTTTTTAATTTTTCCAATCCTTGTTGTAAAGGATGGATATTTTCTGTTGCTGATGATTTCATTTTTTGTAACATGTCCAATATTTCCTTGTTACATTGGGGACCACCAATTTCATCCTCATTACACATTCGCTGGTTGGGAATACTTAACATCACAAATTCATAGATCCAATCTGCGAGGTGAATGTGGCTTTCTGTCCTTGAAATATAGAAAACATCAGGATCTTCTTCGCCACGGTTCATTTCATCAGCATCCTCTACTTGTTTTATCACCAGTTTAAACTCATCCCAAAGTTCTACCGGCAAAGGATTTCCACAACGATCGCAATCTACGGTTACTTTTCCACCGACCTCAAATTTCAAAAGCATCAAAGAGCCGTTTTTTTCCAGTGTAACCTTTACAGAAGCAACGCAATTTTCGAATCCTGTATCTGAGTCCTCTGCTTGCTTATAACTGGCAAAAAACCTACCATCTACCTGGTAATTAAATTCATGGATACCGGGTTTTAATCCTACAAAAGCTATATCAAATTCACGCCTGTTACCCATAACTTATAATTAAAGGGCTGCAAAAGTAAAACAATTTAATTAATTTTTAATCAAAAAATGCATTGATTGCAGAAATCTTTGTTAATCGTTTGCTCAAATTACAGATGAATTTTAAAAGGAAAATTTATAAAGTAACTTTATTTTTTTAAAAATTGTTTTATGAAGAGCAACGAGTTTAAATTGGACAGAATGGCCTTTAAAATGTATCATAATAGCGAAACCCAAAATAATTTTCTTTTTTGGCAAAGCCAATCATTGGAAGATAGATTAAAAGCCGCCAATTATCTGAATAGTGTTGCTTATAATTTTTCTTTAAATGATCCTCCTAAATTAGACCGCACTTATTTTAAAATCAGATCCAGGAAATAATGGGTAACATTTTTAATAGTGATTTCCGTGATTTTATTGCAGCACTAAATCATCATGAAGTAGAATATATTCTAGTTGGTGGTTATTCAGTAATTCTTCATGGTTATTCGCGAACCACTGGTGATCTGGATATATGGGTAAATAAAACTGCTCAAAATTATAATCGTTTGAAAACCGCATTTCATTATTTTGGAATGCCAGTTTTTGATATGACAAAAATCAATTTTCTTGAAAACAATAATTTGAATGTTTTTTCTTTTGGCCGCTCTCCGGTAAGCATAGATGTAATGACTGAAGTAAAGGGATTGGATTTTAAAGAAACATATAAAGAAAGTAATTTAATAGAGGTAGAAGGCTTACCAATAAGGCTAATTCCTTTCGATTTTTTAATAATGGCCAAGAAATCAGCAGGAAGATCTAAAGACCTCGATGACCTGGAAAACCTGCAACCAGGCAAATGACCTCCTATTATATGCATATAAAAAAATACCTGGTCCGATACAAAAATTTATGGATAATAATTGCCCTGATTCTTATCATTAAAATTTTTTCGGCAGACAGCCTGACCGTTGAAAGGTTCTATAGCACCCGATTCTATTTTTATTTTTCTAAAATATTACGTTTCCTTTTCGGATGGGTTTCTTTTAGTGTTGGCGATATTCTCTATTTTATTGCTGGCTGCTGGATATTATTTAAATTGATTAAGAACATAAGATTATTATTTAAGAAGCAACTTTCAAGGAAAATAGTTTTAAGAAAGTTGTATAGGATCATCTTGTTGTTTGGTTTAATTTATATTGTTTTTAATATTTTTTGGGGATTAAATTATGATCGAAAAGGAATTGCTTACCAGCTAAAACTGACTCAACTTCAATATGATACTGCTGATTTAAAAATGATGCAAACTATTTTGTTGCAAAAAGTGAACTCCACCAGGATGGCAGTCACAAGACACCATATTTTTTTCCCCCCGCAGAATGAAATAATCAAAAAAGCAATCGAAAGCTACGGGAAGGCTCAGGAAAAATACCCTTTTCTTCAATATAAAAATAATTCGGTAAAACCTTCTATGTACGGCCTTGCAGGTGATTACCTGGGCTTCACAGGATATTACAATCCTTTCACCGGTGAAGCGCAAATTAATACGACTGTTCCTCCATTTTTACAACCTTACATTGCTACACACGAAATGGCGCATCAACTCGGTTATGCCAAGGAAAATGAAGCAAATTTTGTCGGATACCTGGCAGCGATAAACTCGCCGGATACTCTTTTTCATTATTCCACCTACCTGGATCTTT
>JBDTJV010000346.1:0-5228 GCA_039935675.1 Ginsengibacter sp.
GTTACCGGGCAATTTGCTTTGGTGCCGGTTTTGTTTTCATTGTCTGTTTTATTTTGGGTCAGTGGTTTTGATATTATTTATGCCTTACAGGATGAAGAGTTTGACAAAGAGAATAATTTGTTTTCTATTCCATCCTGGCTGGGAACCTCAAAAGCCTTGCACGTAAGTGAATCACTGCATTTTCTTTCAGCGCTTGCGGTGTTTGCGGCAGGAATGATAGGGTATTTTTCCTGGCTATACTGGGTTGGCGTTTTGGTATTTGCATTCTTTTTATTTTATCAACATACTTTGGTAAAACCTAAAGATCTTTCGAAAGTAAACAAGGCTTTTTTCAGTTCCAATGGGATTGCCTCAGTTGTTTTTAGTGTTTTTGTGCTGCTGGATTTATTTACCAAATTTTAATATAATCCTGACCGGGCGGTATAGTAAAAAAAACAATTTTTTTCGATTTTTATTTTGCTGATAATTAGAAGAAACATCTAAACGCCACTAAACTTTTATTCCATGCCACGTATTTTGTGTATCGATTATGGGAAAAAACGTACAGGCATAGCCGTTACAGATCCCTTACAAATTATTGCAACCGGCTTAACAACGGTAGATTCGCCTGCTTTGATCTCCTTTTTGAAAGATTATTTTAAGCAGGAAGAAGTGGAATTAATCATAATCGGTGATCCGAAAAACCTGGATGACTCCGATACACACGCTACTCCGTTGGTAAAGGAGATTGTCAAAAGGATAGAAAAAGAATTTCCCAAAATCCCTGTTAAAAAAGTGGATGAAAGGTTTACTTCCAAAATGGCTAAGGCAGCAATGATTGAGATGGGAATGAAAAAAAAGGACCGTAGAAATAAAAGAACGGTTGATGAAATAGCCGCCACTATTATGTTACAGGAATATATGGGTGGTGATTCTGTTTAATAATTCAATGGCGACATGCTAGTGTGCCTTAGACGAAATATTCTTATCTGATCCTGCGTGAAACGATATGATATTCGGTAACCCAATATTTCGAAAGCCCTGTAACTTCCGTCATTGTTTGTTTTATATTTATCTGGTGGATATCGTTCAGGTCGTGAAAGCAGGCCATCAATTTTTTTAAGTATCTCTTTTTCAAATTTTTCTGAATTTATTGGAGAATCCTTTTCAATATATTTAACTGCCTTTGCAAATTGACTGACAGCACTTTTTTTCCATCGAATTGTTGCTTCCATATTCTATTTTGAAAACAATTTTTTAACTTCATCGTGAGAGATGTAGTTTCCTGCTTCAATTTCTGCATTTCCTTGTTCTAATTCCTCATTATATTCTTCTAAAGTTTGAGGCTTCATTTCATTCCGGCTATTAAGAAAAGTTTTTACCAACCCTAATACGCTTTGCTGCTCTTTTTTATTGAGTTGACTAAAATATTGCAACATTTCATCCTGAATAGTTATTGTTGTTGTCATTGTATATTTTTTACAAAATTACTTTTTTATTTAACTTCTGATTAGGGTAAATGAATGTATCCGTAAAGCACTAAAATAAGCGAAATGCAGTAAATTTGCCTTCCATTAAACATAATAAAATAATTTTTACTTTATGGTGCTTCCTATAGTCGCTTATGGTAACCCTGTGTTGAGAAAAGTGGGAACAGAAATTAAGGCTGATTACCCCGGCTTGTATAAACTTATAGAAGACATGTGGGAAACAATGTATAATAGTAAAGGCGTGGGTTTGGCCGCCCCGCAGGTAAATAAAGACATTCGTTTGTTCGTTATGGATAGCATCCAGATTCTTGACAACCTTGAGGCTGACGAAAAGAATGATTATCCCGGTGATGATGGTTACAAAGGCGTTTTTATTAATGCGAAACTAAAAGATCTTGATGGTGATGAATGGCCTTATAATGAAGGCTGCCTAAGCATTCCTAAGATCCGTGAAGATATATTAAGAAAAGAAACGGCTACTATTCATTTTTTGGACGAAAATTTTAAGGAACATACCAAGACCTTTAACGGGATTACTGCCCGGGTTATGCTTCATGAATATGACCATATTGATGGAAAATTATTTATTGATTACCTGAAACCTTTGAAAAAGAATTTACTGAAACGCAAGCTGAGTGATATTTCCAAGGGAAAAGTATCTGTTGATTACAGGATGTCCTTTGCTAAATAAAAATTGGCGAAGTAGTTTGTTTTATTAATTAAAAGAAGAAGTTTCTCTTTAAAATTACCTCCAACATTTTAAGATTTATTTTTAATAAATGATTCAAAAGTTTTTGTTGCTTTCGGGATTGCTTGTTATTTCCTTTTGCTCAAAAGCGCAGATAGAAAAGGATACTACAGTAAAAGTAGATGAAAACTATATTACACTTTCTGAAATAGTAGTAAATAAGAATCTTGATATCGCCACTTTTATTCAACGCGTAAAAAACGACACCACTTTTTATAAAGCTTTTCGCAACCTGAGGATCATTGGCTATACTTCTGTGAATGATATAAAGATGTTGGACAAAAATGGAAATATTGAAGCATCTCTCCATAGCAAAACAAGGCAAATAAGGACGAAAAATTGCCGCAAAATGGAAGTGTTAAGTCAAAAGACAACAGGTGATCTATTTGATAAAGATGGAAATTTCAATTATTATACAGCACAGATGTACGCTGGTCTTTTTTTTACCAAAGATTCTGTTTGTGGAGAAACCAATATTGTAAAAGGTCATGAATTTTCAACTAACGGGTTGACAGGAATTGAGAGACATAAAGAGCAACTGAAGATGTTGTTTTTTAATCCTGGAAAGAAAATAAACGGCCTTCCGTTTATTAGCAATAAAACAGCCATTTTTGATGAATCAATGGCTGATAAATATGATATGTCTATCGATTTCCAGGATAGGAATTCTATACCTTGTTATGTTTTTACGGTAAAAGTAAAACCGGAAAATAAAAATGATGTTGTGATAGATGACATGACCACATGGTTCAATGAAAAGACTTTTGAGATCGTTGCAAGAAATTATTCATTAAATTATGATGCCGGTGTTTACGATTTTGCCGTGAACATGCAGGTAGAAATGGCAAAGGTTGGCGACCTTATCGTTCCTTCAGTTCTACGTTATAATGGAAACTGGAAAGTGATACTGAAAAAAAGGGAGCGGGGAATCTTTACAGCTACTTTGTTTGACTTTGTGAAATAATTTTCGAGAGAATTGCTTCATTCTTCTTATTCTTTTTCTATTAGGAAAGTGTCTGGTTACCACTTAAGAAGCATTAATCTGTTGACAATTTAACCCCTCATAGTCAATAGAATTATTTTGCACAAACATCTGATTGATTTAGCCCAAGGTTACCTTTAAAAAATCAAAAATAAGAATCAGGATTTATTCTTTATTTACTGTAATATTGAAAACTTATCTCTTCTTACTCGCTCCAAACTAACTGGTGAGTTTGTTTCACAATGCCCATTACAAAAATAGTTTGAAGGTGCCCAACATTTTCAATTTCACTTAATTTATTCACATGAAAATCATAATAGAAATTCATGTCTTCACAAACCACTTTAAGCATAAAATCGAATTCCCCGGAAATACTAAAACATTCCATTACTTCATTAAGTTCCAGTATTTTTTTTATAAATTTTGCGCCTGCGTTTTTTCCGTGCTGTTTCAGAGAAACATAACAAATTGCCATCAGGCGTTTATTTACTTTTGAATGGTCAACGAGGGTAGCATATTGTTTTATTACTCCTGATTCTTCCATCCTTTTTATTCGTTCATGAACGGGTGTAGTGCTTAAATGGATTTTCTCAGAAATCTCTTTCACAGTTACCCGTGCATTTTCCTGAAGTAATTGTAAAATCGCCAGGTCTTTTTTGTCAGGAGTAAATCCGCTGGTTATGATTTCTTCTTTTGCGCTTATTGATTTCATCTTAAATTTGATGTTTATTCTTTTTAAGCAGGTTGTTATACAAATTTATTCTAAAGTTTTGAGTTGTAATAGTATTTTATTCTAATATTTGTATTTTTGCTTCCTAAAAAAAATAAATAGTTTATAATATGTCAACACTTACAAAAAATAGTATTGATTTCAGCCTTAAAAATAAGGTGAAAGATATGAGTCTCGCCGAATGGGGCCGCAAAGAAATAAAATTAGCTGAGGCAGAAATGCCGGGTTTAATGGCGCTTCGCGAAGAGTTTGGAAAAGAAAAACCATTGAAAGGCGCAAGGATCGCTGGTTGTCTTCACATGACCATTCAGACTGCAGTTCTGATCGAAACTTTGATTGACCTGGGTGCGGAAGTAAAATGGAGCTCTTGTAATATTTTTTCAACACAAGACCAGGCTGCGGCGGCTATTGCTGCCGAAGGAATTGGTGTTTTTGCCTGGAAAGGTCAAACGCAGGAAGAAAGTGATTGGTGTATTGAACAAACTTTATTTTTTGGAAGTGAAGATCGTCCTTTGAATATGATCCTGGATGATGGCGGTGACCTGACCAATATGGTTTTTGATAAATACCCTGAATTAATTCAGCATGTAAAAGGGCTTTCTGAAGAAACAACTACTGGTGTTCACAGGCTTTATGAAAGAATGGAAAAAGGAACTTTACCAATACCAGCGATCAATGTTAATGATTCTGTAACCAAATCAAAATTTGATAACAAATATGGTTGTAAAGAAAGTTTGGTAGATGCGATCCGCAGAGCAACTGATGTGATGATGGCTGGCAAAGTAGCCGTAGTTGGTGGTTACGGTGATGTAGGAAAAGGGTCAGCAGCAAGTTTGCGCGGTGCAGGTGCAAGAGTGATCGTTACAGAAATTGATCCGATTTGTGCTTTGCAGGCCGCTATGGATGGTTTCGAAGTGAAAAAAATGATTGATGCAGTTAAGGAAGCTGACATCATTGTTACAGCATCAGGATGCAGGGATTTGATTGGCAAAGAACATTTTCTTGAGATGAAAGATAAAGCGATCGTTTGTAACATTGGTCATTTCGATATTGAAATTGATATCGCCTGGCTAAATAAAAATTACGGTGCTTCAAAAGATACTATCAAGCCGCAGGTAGATAAATATACCATTGAAGGAAAAGACATCATTGTATTGGCAGAAGGTCGTTTAGTGAATTTAGGTTGTGCTACAGGGCATCCAAGTTTTGTAATGAGCAATTCATTTACTAACCAGGTTTTGGCTCAACTTGAACTTTGGCAACATATTGACCGGTACGAGAACAAAGTGTATGTGCTTC
>JBDTJV010000347.1:0-3036 GCA_039935675.1 Ginsengibacter sp.
ATCTGTTTTAATGACTTCAAATGAACAATATATGCAGCGCTGCCTTCAATTGGCAGAATTAGGCGCTGGTAGCGTAGCTCCTAATCCAATGGTTGGCGCTGTGTTGGTATATGAAAATGAAATTATAGGCGAAGGATATCACCAAAAATTTGGCGAAGCGCATGCAGAGGTAAACTGCATCAATAATGTCGTTGAAAAAAATAGATCGCTGATCAATAGAAGTACGATCTATGTTTCGCTTGAGCCCTGTTCGCACCATGGAAAAACGCCTCCATGCACCGATTTAATCCTGGAGAAAGAAATTAAAAAAGTCGTAATCGGTTGCCAGGATATTTATAAAGAAGTGGCGGGAAAAGGAATAGCCAAATTGCGTAAGGCAGGCGTAGAAGTAGTTGGGGGCATTCTTGAAAAAGAATGTCTTGATTTGAATAAGAGATTTTTTGTTTTCCATCAGAAAAAACGTCCGTATATTATTTTAAAATGGGCACAAAGTGTCAATGGAAAAATAGGATCGAAAGGGAAAGAAAGAATTTTGATCAGCAACGATTATACGAACCGAATCGTTCATAAATGGAGAAGTGAAGAAGCGGCGATTTTAGTAGGTACCAATACGATTTTAAAAGATAATCCGTCATTAACTACCAGATTATGGAAAGGAAAAAATTCGGTGAGAATTGGAATCGATAAAGAGTTAAAGCTTGATCCAAAATTAAAAATATTCAATGACGAAGCTCCCACGATAATTTATAATTATTTAAAAAATGATGTGGATAAAAATTTACGGTTTATCAATCTTGTAAAAGACGATTTTTTAATCCGGGTGCTTTATTCTCTTTATGAAAATAATATTCAAAGTGTGCTGGTAGAAGGCGGCTCAAAGACGCTGCAATCTTTTATAGATGCCGGTTTGTGGGACGAAGCGAGAATAATTACCAACAACCAAATAACAATTGAAAAAGGAATTGATGCGCCGGAAATGAGGAGTTTTTTGTTTTTGAACGAGAAAAATTGTTTAAGTGATTCCATTCGGTTTTATAGAAATAAAAATAACTTTTGATCTTCTTTCTTTGAATTCCTTTTGACAACCACGGATGCAACCAACAAACGTTCATCCTTTCAAATTTCTCACTTGTTATAGTAAATCAACAAATAGGCATCCTTTTCATTTTATAAAATAGTCGTTTTGCTTTACCGATAGGTTCAGCCTCTCCACCGACCTTTTTACATCTTCAACCTAAAGTCATTTTTTTAGGCCTTTAACTATTTATAAGTTTGTATCCTTAAAACGAAAAGAAATGGAACAAGAAGATAAGAATCAGGGAAATATGGATCGAAACTATGGAAACCGGAATTCGCGAGTATTAAGCGGTCTCTTTTTGGTGGCAATAGGCGGTTTATTATTATTTTATAAAATGGGTGCACCAATCCCCGGTTGGCTGTTTACATGGCCGGTTCTGTTGATTGCCATAGGGCTTTTGATTGCACTAAAAAGTAGATTTCGTAATCCGGGAGGTTTTATTATGATCCTCATTGGTACGATATTCTTCATCGACCAGCAAATACCCGACATTCAATTTCACAATTATATTTTGCCAATAATTTTGATAGGAATTGGATTTGTTTTTATGCTAAGGCCGAAACATAGTAATTGCGCAAGGCGACAACGTAAATGGGATAGATTCAACAGGCGACAGGATGCATTTTCCGGCTATTCCAAAACAAGCGAAAGTGCTGACAACGATAATGCAGAATATTTGGATGTAAATGCGGTTTTTGGAGGTATAAAAAAAAACATACAGTCAAAAAATTTTAAAGGTGGCGAAATTGTAAGTTTTATGGGAGGCTGCGAACTCAATTTTATGCACGCCGATATTCTTCAACCCGTAGAGCTGGAAATAAATAACGTATTTGGTGGTACCAAATTGATTATTCCATCTAATTGGGATGTAAAGAATGAAATTTCCGCAGTATTTGGCGGAGTGGAGGACAAAAGGAATTTTACAAACAGCACTCCCGATTCCACAAAAAGAATTCGCCTTACCGGTGCTTGTGTTTTTGGTGGCATCGAGGTAACTAATTATTAAAATCTTTTTCATCTTAAAATTTACTTTCATGAAATGGTATCTTGCAAAAATTGTATACAGGATTATTTGTGGAGATGGAAATCACACTCCTCAATTTGACGAACAACTAAGACTCATTGAGGCTGAAGATGACATGCACGCTTTTCAAAAGGCGAGGATAATGGGCGACATGGAAGAAGATACTTTTTTAAATAATGAGCAAAAGCCGGTTCTGTGGAAGTTCATTGATGTTGCTGAATTACATCCGCTCGATAATTTAACAGATGGAATAGAAATACATTCAAGAATAGCCGAAGAAGAAAATGCAACTGTATATATTAAATCGATAAAAGACCGCGCAAAATATCTGCATGAAGCCTGTTTGCAAAAAACATTTCAAATGAATTAAAATTTGTCCTTTGCCAAATTCGATATTATCAGAAAAACGTTTGCGGTATTTTTTTGCTACCTGGTGGCTTTTATGGATTTTACTTCAATATATTATTCTTCGACAATTAGATATTAATCCTGTCCACGCCATTACTGATAGTGTGGTCAGTAATTTTCTCCTCGCGGTTTCCTGTTTTTTTATCAGTAATAATATGAAATATTATTTGCCGCGCAGGGAAAAATATTGGTATATTCTTGTAGTAAGTGGAAGTGTAAGCCTTCTTTGGATGGTCATACTGCAGGCGGCTTTATGGATGATTTTTCCCCAAAGAGATAATTATCCTGAGTTCATCCAATCGTCATGGGCTATCAGGTTTGGCGCTGGTTTTTTGCTGATTAGCAGCATGAGTATGTTTAGTTTATTATGGTATAGCCAACAGGAACAAAAAGAAACGGATAACAGGCGAACAGAAGCCGAGAAATTGTCGCGGGAAGCTGAATTATTTAAACTGCGTCAACAATTGCAACCCCATTTTTTATTCAATAGTTTAAATTCTATCAGCGCGCTTACCGGCTCTAACCC
>JBDTJV010000348.1:0-5305 GCA_039935675.1 Ginsengibacter sp.
AACCGAAACCTGCAGCAGAACCCAAAGGATTTTTATTGGTAATCTCCCAGGCACCATGCAAGGTAACCAGGTCATCAACAAGGCTTTCTGCATAAGCTCCGAACCAGAGACCGAAGGAGCTGGGCATTGCGAGCTGAAAGTGAGTGTACCCAGGCAAAAGATCGGCTTTGAATTTTTCGCTTTGTGCAATCAAAAGATCAAAAAAATCATTCACAATCCTTACCAACTCTTCTATTTCATTTCTTAGAAAAAGCTTAAGATCCAAAATAACCTGGTCATTTCTTGATCGTGCAGAATGAATCTTTTTTCCTGCATCACCTAGTTTTTGGGTGAGAATAAATTCTACCTGGGAATGGATATCCTCCACTCCTTCTTCCAGAGAAAAATTTCCTTCGTTGATATCGTGATATATTTCTTTTAACCCGTTTTGCAATTGATCCAATTCTTCCATTGAAAGTAAGCCCACTGATTCCAGCATTTGTATATGTGCCAGTGAACCCAACACATCATAACGCGCCAAGAACATATCCAGTTCACGGTCTTTACCAACGGTAAATGTTTCCACTTCTTTTAATGATTCAGTATTTTTTTGCCAGAGTTTCATACTAATTATTTTGAGCCTTCTTCAATTCAAATCCATAATTATCCAATAATTGAATGTAGGTTTTTATTCCTTCTTTAATTTCATTTTCAAAAATAAATTCATCGGCAGTGTGGCTGCGCGCTGAATCTCCAGGCCCAATTTTCAAAGAAGGAAAATCCATCAAAGCCATGTCTGAACAAGTTGGTGACCCGTACGAATCGATTCCTAACTTCTTTCCAGCCCTTACCAAAGAATGGCTTTCTGCTATAAAGGAAGATTTCAACCTGGTAGATCTGGGTAATATTTCGCTTTGAAAATTCTCAGTAATTACAGAAATAATCTCTTCAAATGTATACATTTCATTTACCCTTATATCAACCAAAAAGCTGCACTCCGAAGGCAGGATATTGTGGGTCTTGTTTTCTGTATTGATAGCAGTAACCGCGATATGAACCGGCCCTAAAAGAGAAGAGACCTTTGGAAATTGAAAAGTGCTTAACCAATTTATATCTTTCATGGCGATATAGATTGCATTGACTCCTTCATTTCTTGCGGCATGGCCAGCTTTCCCATGTGCCATGCAATCCAGCACAAGCAACCCTTTCTCTGCAACAGCCATTTTTAATAAAGTTGGTTCGCCAACGATAGCTGCATCAATTTTAGGCAAATGATTCAGTAGAATTTCAATCCCATTTTTTCCTGAAATTTCCTCTTCTGCAGTAGCGGCAAAAATAATATTGAAAGGTAAATCTGATTCATAAAAAGAAACAAAAGTTGCCAGCAGGGAAACAAGAGGTCCACCGGCATCGTTGGATCCTAATCCAAATATTTTCCCATCTTTCTCAACTGGTTCAAAGGGATTCAAAGTATATCCTTTATTGGGTTTGACCGTGTCGTGATGAGAATTTAAAAGAAGTGTTGGCTTGCTTGCATCAAAGTGTTTATTTGTCGCCCAGATGTTATTTAAAAACCTGTTAGATTGAATATTTTTTTTTTGCAAAAATTCTTGCAAGCATATAGCAGTTCTATCTTCTTCTTTGCTGAATGAAGGAGTTGCAATTAATTGTTTTAATAATTCAATTGCTCCAAAATATAAATCATCAATATTTGTTGCTTTACTGATCATTCAGAAAAAATTTTAGTGCCACCGGAATGATCAATTAGAGATGTTAATTCCGAAGAATTACCGATAATAACTTCTTTCACTCCTTCTCTAATTGCGTCAAAAGCATTGTCGATCTTTGGCAAAATTCCGGCAAACAATTTTTTTGATTTTTTTAATGCCCTATAATCATCAAAAGAGAGTTTAGGAATGGTAGAATTTTCATTATCTACATCAAGCAAAACTCCATTTTTTTCAAAACAAAATATAAGGCTAACAAGATATTTTTCGGATAAAGCGATTGCAATTACTGAGGCAATTGTATCCGCATTCGTATTGAGAATATGGCCTCTGTTATCATGTGTAAGTGGCGCGGCGACTGGCGTCAAGCCATTTTCTAAAAACAATTCCCATACCTGCCTATTAATTTTTCCCTTTTCAATATCGCCAACCCATCCGTAATCAATTTCTTTTACTTCTCTTTTTTTCGCGGGTAACAAATTTGCATCGGCACCGGTTATTCCTATAGCATTGCAGTGAAAAGATTGCAATTTTGCCACTATTTTTTTATTCACTAAACCACCATAAACCATTGTCACCAAATCAATCGTTTCGTCATTGGTAATCCTTCTTCCATCGACATACTTTGATTCAATATTTAGTTTATTTCCAATAAAGGTTGCCACTTTTCCACCTCCGTGAACTAATATCTTTTTTGAGTCAATAGCAGAAAATTCTTTTAAAAAAGAATCCAGCTTTTCAGGATCATCAATTACATTTCCACCAATTTTTATAACCAGTAATCTTTCATGACAGGTATTAGAGTCGATCATGATAGTCCATTTAAAATATCCGACAATACTGCCTGCGCAGCCCACACACGATTACCAGCTTCTTCCGTAATTATGCTGTTTTTACTATCTAATATTTCATCGCTCAATTCGACGTTTCTTCTTACAGGAAGACAATGCATGATCTTTGCATCTTTAGTAACTGAGAGTTTATCTTTATTTAGTAACCAATCATTTTCAACCGGAATAATTTTTCCATAATCCTCATAACTACTCCAGTTTTTCACGTATACAAAGTCAGCATCTTTTAGTGCTTCGGACTGATCATTGATGATTGATGCTCCATCGGTAAATTTTTTATCGAGATCATAACCCCTTGGATGGGCAATCACAAATTCTGCTTGTCCCCAGGCATTGATCCATTGTGAAAAACTATTGGCAACACACTGTGGAAGAGGCTTTACATGAGGCGCCCACGTTAAAACAACTTTGTGTTTTATTTTATTATTCAAAGGAAGATTTTCAAAAATAGTAATAACATCAGTAAGACTTTGCAAAGGATGAAGAGTAGCGCTTTCAAGGCTTATAACAGGAATACCGCAATATTTTACAAATTGGTGGAGTATTCTTTCAGCATAGTCATCATCCCGGTTTTTTAAGGAAGGAAAAGTCCGGATACCGATAATATCAAAATATTTTCCAAGGACAGGTGCCGCATCTTTAATATGTTCGGCAGTAGTGCCGTTCATTACAGTGCCTTCTTCAAATTCAAAGGACCAGCCATCCTGTGAGGCATTGAAAACGATCACTTCCATTCCAAGATTCTGAGCTGCAATCTGGGTACTTAAACGGGTTCGCATACTTGGGTTCAGAAATAACAGACCAAGCCGTTTTCCTTTTCCCAAAGACTTGTTGGAAAGCGGATCCTTTTTGAATTCCAATGCAGTTTTTATTAACTGATTTATATTGCCTCCGTCCTGTACTGAAAGAAAATTTTTCAATATTTATAAACTTTATTTAATGGTGAACAATTTATTAAGCATTCACGAAAGAAGTATTTTCAACCTGGGAAACAAGATATGAAACTTCCGTATCTAGTGCCTTTAGAAATTTATCTGCATCTTTCTTAGACAATGCAAGTGAAGGCAAAAGTCTTATTACATTGGGTTTAGCCTCACCTGTAAAAATCTTATGCTTGTGCAAAAGATTTTTCTTCAGGTCTTTTAATTCTTCCGGAACATCAAAACCAATCATCAAACCCTTGCCGCGAACATTTTGTAATGCAGGAATATTCTTAATTTCTTTCATTAAATAATTGCCGATCTCTTCCGCATTCTCGAGGAGATTTTCATTTTCCATTACTTCCAAAACAGCTATAGCAGCAGCACAGGCCAGGTGATTGCCTCCAAATGTAGTTCCTAACATAAAATATTTTGGAGCTATTTTAGGGGAAATAGAAATGGCTCCAATTGGAAAACCATTCCCCATTCCTTTCGCCATAGAATAAATATCTGCCTCTACTTCTGCATAATCATGTGAATAAAATTTCCCCGTTCTTCCATAACCGCATTGCACAGAATCTGCGATAAAAACAGCGCCATATTCTGTACATAAATTTCGGATCAATTGCAGGAATGATTTTGATGCAACCCTTATGCCGCCAACTCCCTGGATACCTTCAATAATAACCGCGCAAATTTCCTTTCCATGTTCATCAAAATAATTTTGCAGCGTCTTTTCATCATTAAAAGGAAGGAAAACTACATTTTCAGTTTCATTTACAGGGGAAATAATTGAGCGGTTATCCGTAGCAGAAACGGCCAAAGAAGTTCGTCCGTGAAATGCTTTATTAAATGCAATAATTTTTTTTCTTCCATTATGAAAAGAAGCCAGTTTTAATGCATTCTCATTTGCCTCTGCGCCTGAATTACATAGGAATAACTGGTAATTATTTTTACCGGAAACTTTTCCCAATTTATCTGCCAACTCCTGTTGCAGTGGTATCTTAATAGAGTTAGAATAAAAGGCAATCTTCTCTAATTGTTCTTCGATTTTTTTCACCCAATGTGGATGAGTATGACCAATACTGATAACAGCGTGTCCTCCGTACATGTCTAAATATTCATTACCCTTCTCGTCCCAAACATAAGAGCCCTGGGCTTTTACAATATTTATATCATTAATAGGATAAACATCAAATAGTTTCATATTTATTTATTTTAAACCGCGGAATGCTGAAGGCTTAAGGCAAAAGGCAGCGTAAATTCTACTTTCAGGATTTAACCTTAGGCCACAGTTTTATCCTCTGATTGATTTTATTAAGTTAATAAGTTTCGCTTTTACTTCATTGGCTTTTCTAAAACCATCTTCAAACATTGTTTCAGGAATATATAATAAATCCTTTGACAACAATAAACAATACTCCTCTTCCTGTGCAGATCCTAATGCAATATCTAAGAAATGAGCAAAATCCTTTTCAGTATTCCGGCCACACCCTTCAACAATACTTAAAGGAATAGAATAGGAAGCCCTCTTGATCTGGCTACATAAATCATATTGTTCAGATTTTGGCATTTGAGGTAATATACTTTTATAAACAACCAATGTCAATTCATGTCCTTTCACCCAAACATCATATTTCTTATAATCCCTCATTTGCCCAAATTTTAGTCAGTTGAAATATTAAATTTTCTCTAAATTTTAAGATGTTATGCATTTGACTTAAGCCTTAAGCCTTCTGCCTTTTGCCTTCTTCAGCCTTCAAAAGTAATTTGCTTTCAATTTCAATCCTTCTGTTTCATTTAATCCAAACACCAGGTTCATATTTTG
>JBDTJV010000349.1:0-3075 GCA_039935675.1 Ginsengibacter sp.
GTGCCCGGAACAGGAATCGAACCTGCACATCCTTGCGAACGGCAGATTTTGAGTCTGCTGCGTCTACCAATTCCGCCATCCGGGCTTTATTTTGGGAGGCAATATTACGCATTCCCTGTTACGTGTCCAAAATCGCGGAAAGATATTTTTACTTTTTTGGCAAAATAGAAAGTACCGATAGAACTTCGTTTACTGTTAACGGTTGTAGGAATTTTGCAAACAAAATTGTAAGAGGTCTATTAGGTTCATTTCAGTCATGTTCATTAGATATTGTAAATTGCCGGATTCAAAAAAGTACGAATATTGAAAATTGGATTAATCAGGGAAGATAAAATTCCCCAGGACAACAGGGTAGCACTAACTCCTCTACAATGCAAGTGGATTCAACAAAACAAAAATATTGAAATTGTTGTTCAACATTCAACGACCCGCTGTTTTTCAGACGAAGAATATTTGAAAGCTGGTATCAGCGTGCAGGAAGATTTGAGCGATTGTGAAATTCTTTTTGGAATTAAAGAGGTACCGGTGGAAATGCTTATTCCCGGCAAAACTTACTTTTTTTTCTCCCATACCCGGAAATTGCAGCCTTACAATCAAAAACTTTTACAAAAAATCATTCAGCAAAAAATTACGTTGATCGATTATGAATGTATGGAACATCCGGACGGTACGAGATTGATCGGTTTCGGTTTTTTTGCAGGAGTAGTGGGAGCGCATAACGGAATGATGGCTTATGGAAACCGGACGGGTGCTTTTCATTTGGAAAGAGTTTACAAAAAGAAAAATTTCCAGGAATTGATCCATACTTATTTTGGATTAAAATTGCCTCTGTTAAAAGTAGTGGTAACCGGGAGTGGGAGAGTGGCTCATGGAATCCTTGAAATTATGAACCTGATGGAAATCCACGAAGCAGAGCCTGATGAATTTAAAACAACCCAATTTTCCTATCCGGTATATGTTCACCTGAAAGGACCTGATCTTTATGAAAATAAAACAACCGGAAAATACAATCGTCGGGAATTTCATGAACATCCTGAAAATTATCGTTGCCTTTTTTACCAGTATTTTACTGAAACGGATATCCTGCTGAATGGAATTTATTGGTATGACAAGGTGCCACGTTTGTTTGAATTGGCCGACATGAAGAAGGAGGATTTTAGAATAAAAACAATAGCAGATATTTCTGACGATAAAAACGGTTCTGTCCCGTGTAATTATGGCGACAATAGCATGGAAGATCCTATTTATGGTGTTAATAAATTTACCAACGAGCGAACAAAGCCGTATCTGCCGGATTCAATAGACATCATGGCCGTTGGTAATTTGCCGAATGAATTGCCCAGAGATGCTTCCCGGTATTTTGGAGAGCAATTGATTAAATTTGTTTTGGATGATTTATTGAAAGGAGGTTCTCTAATTATTGATGAGGCAACGATTGTAAGAGAAGGAAGGCTAACAGAACATTATCAGTATATGCAGAAATATGCGGAGGTGGAATAATGAAAAATTGATCTACAAGTAATAATCTTTCAATAAAAAATTAAACTCATCCGTATATGCGCCAACTTCATTCCTGATCATTAATTCAGTGTTCTTCAATGGCGTTTTTGTTTGACCCACTAAAAAGATTCCGCGGAATGGCGAATGCGAAGCTGAATGTCTCAACAGCAGTTCTTCTTCAATAATAAAGTGGTTTTTTTCTAGAAGACTTTTAAAATATTCTATCCGGAAATAGGGCAACATTACTGCAAACTTCCCTTCAGTAGTCAAATGAATTTTAATGACCGCCATCAATTCAGCCAAATCCAGTGATTCATCATGCTTAGCAATGATTGTATTCTTTTGACCTGGCTTTAAATCATTTTCAAAAAAAGGCGGATTTGAAATTATCAGATCATACTTAAAAGAATTATCCAGGTTTTTAATATCCTTGTGAAAGACTTTTAAGTGTTGCTTCGATGGACTGGCGAGGAAATTTTCGCTGGATTGTAAAAAAGCATTTTCTTCAATTTCTACGGCTTCAATATTCGCAGTTGATTTTTGAGCAAGCATCAAGCTTAATAACCCTGTACCGGAACCAATATCTAAAATATTTTTCGGTTTAATAGAACCGTCAGTTATTTTCTGAGCCACGTATGCTCCAAAAACACAGGAATCCGTGCAGACTTTCATGGCACTTTTGTCCTGTAAAATTTTAAATTGCTTGAATTGAAAATAGTTGTTGGGCAATGGATTTTTTTATTTCCAGGAGAAAGACATCCAAAGATTCCTAAGGCTTTCTAGTCTTGGTAAAAGCCAAACTTCAGCTTTATTTTAATAATTCCAACGCTTTGTTTACTGCAGAATCATAAGTATTATTTACTTCATAAAATCCTTCTGTGCGCCATATTTCACGGGCAGTCAGCACTTTTATTTGTTTTTCCAAAAGTGATTTTTCTTTTGCATCATTCAGGTTTAAATTGATAGAATCCTTTTGGGAAAAGGCTTTTAAATCTTTTAATGTCTCATCGTTCACCTGGTACTTTTCATTAAATACTTTGGGAGAAGTATACTGTTGAAATGATTTCAAATTCTTTAAATAATTTTTATAAACAAACTTGTTTATAGCACCTGAGATCATCAAATGCATTACATTTTTTGAAAGTGAACTGGTATCAAATGGGACAAAAACATCAGGAGTGATTCCTCCA
The DNA here is from genome assembly GCA_039935675.1 of Ginsengibacter sp. Lineage (GTDB taxonomy): Bacteria > Bacteroidota > Bacteroidia > Chitinophagales > Chitinophagaceae > Ginsengibacter. The sequence continues at coordinate 2,691 of JBDTJV010000349.1, forward strand.
CCGCCATACAATACTTTCCCTGAAGCAGTAACAAACTTTTTCTCGTTAGTATGTTTAATTGAATCCGCAGAAGTCATTTCGCCATCTTTAAAACGATCGATAATATCGTGATCGTAAGCTTCAATTCCCTGTCCATAAGATTTTTGAATGCTTCTCCCAAGCGGTGTGTAATACCTCGCAACTGTAAGCCTGAGACCCGAGCCGTCGCTTAACTGGTATTGTTCCTGCACCAATCCTTTTCCAAAGGTCCGCCTGCCTACGATCACGGCGCGGCCCCAGTCTTGCAAAGCGCCACTTAATATTTCGCTGGCAGAGGCAGTTCCTTCATTTACCAAAACGAATAATTTTCCTGTTTCAAAAGCACCATCCTTTTGACAACGGTATT
>JBDTJV010000350.1:0-2750 GCA_039935675.1 Ginsengibacter sp.
TGGATTACATTATGGACGATACGAACTGGAAAATCGATTACCTGGTTGTTGAATGTGGTAGCTGGTTAAATAGCAGGAAGGTTTTGTTATCTACCCAAAATATTACTGAGGTAAACTGGGAAAACAAGACTGTGATCGTTAATATTTCAACAGAACAGGTTAAGGACAGTCCCGAATACGATGACTCGAAACCTCTGGATGAACAGTATGAAAAGAGCTTATCTGATTATTATTCACACGCTTAATTGAGGAATATTTCTAATTAACGAAATAGAATTAATGACCTAAAAAGCCGAACTATCATTTATGAATGCACTGATAATTGTAGATGTACAAAATGATTTCCTTCCTGGCGGAGCGCTTGCCGTGGAAAATGGGGATTTGGTAATTCCTATAATAAATGGCCTTCAAAATAAATTTGATTTGGTAGTAGCTACCCAGGATTGGCATCCGGATGATCACAAAAGTTTTGCTTCTTCTCATCCCGGAAAAAAAATTTTTGAAGAAATTATCCTGGACGGTTTGCCGCAGGTTTTGTGGCCAAACCATTGTGTACAGGAAACTTCAGGAGCTGAATTTTCTTCTAAATTAAATACCAAAAAAATAGAAGCCATTTTTAGAAAAGGGATGGACAAGAATATTGACAGCTACAGCGGCTTTTTTGATAATGGGAAAAAGAAAGCCACCGGCATGGGTGATTATTTAAAAGGCCGCGGTATTACTGCGATTTATGTAACCGGATTGGCTGCAGATTATTGTGTCAATTTTACTGCCTTGGATGGATTGCAACTTGATTTTCAATCTACTATCATTACTGATGCAACCCGTGCAATTGATGAAGAAAATTTTAAGAAAATATTGGAAACTTTTAAATCAAAAGGCGGGAAAGAAATTAAAAGTAATGAGATTTAATTTGATGAAGAGTACATTATTTTATAGCGAATAATCGCAATAATATTTTTGATTTTTTTTACTGATGTAGTCCGTTTATTAAAATGAAATGAGAATCTATTGAAGTTGTTTGTTTACTGTCATTTTCTTTATAGTGTAAGTTAACCTGAATATTACCATCATTAATAAATAAAAAAATCCATTAAATTTAAGGATGAGAAACTGGTTTCTTATTTCCCTTGTTGCATCAATTTTTGTTTTTGGATGTACATTGCCTGTTCATTATATGGGTAGAAGTTATCCTCCTACAACCAATGTAGATATTTATTATAGCCCACATGATGTAAAAAAAGATTACGAGGTAATAGGAAAAGTAAATATCACCGCACCTAATTTACCAAAAGCACAAAATGGAATTCTTAATGAGGCGAAAAGGCGTGGTGCCGATGGTGTTATTTATACAAATATGCAAAATTTGGCGGACGTATCTAACGGAATGTCTTTTCCTCCGGATAAAGTATTAAATGCCGACTTTATAAAGTATAAATAAATTAAAGTTCCAGGCAGAAAAAAATTGAGTTTTATAAAGGATTCCTCCAGGAATAACTCGTTTTGGGTTTCTGCATTCCGATTACTTTTTGAGAAAATCAAAATAAGAATTCAGGTTATTTATTGGTTTACTATCGGGACGATTTTGTGGGTTCCTTCAGGATTAAGAACCTTGCATATTTCTATATACTTTTCCAAAAAATTTTGGCTTCTTCCCACACCTTCTAATTCTGCGAAGGGAGAATTTTTTCGCCATTTCCAAACTCATTTCAAATAATCAGTTACTATTTATTTGTAAAAAATACTCGCTTTTTCTTTTAAAAAAAGTTTATTAAATTTTTTGCCGAGCTTTTTTTATTCCCTATTTAGAAATTCAATTGAATTTTTAGAAAGTACTTTTGTAGTTATCGAAATTTTATAAAACTCTACAAAAATGCTTTCAGAAAATCTTCAAATAGAAAAGGAAAAACAATTTTACCAGCTTCATCATAATGGTGACCTGCTGATTCTTCCAAATGTTTGGGAGGTTTCAGTTGCGGCTATGCTGGAAAATATTGGCTATCGCGCAGTCGCCACCACCAGTAGCGCGATTGCTTCCAGTAACGGTTATGATGATGGCCAAAAAATTCCGTTCAATGATTTGCTGCATATCTTACGAAGAATAGTAAGCAGTGTAAATGTGCCGGTAACAGCAGATGTTGAAAGCGGGTACGCTGACAATACTATCATTCTCGCAGAAAATATTAAAAAATTAATCGACACAGGAATCGCCGGAATTAACTTCGAAGACAGCCTTCATGATGAACAAAAATTGATACCATTGGATGAACAATGTGAAAAAATATCACTCATTAAAAAGATTTCTTTAGAAAGCGGCACTTCTCTCTTTATCAATGCACGGACTGATTCGTATATCAAAAGAAATCAATTATCAAAAGAAGAAAAGTTAGCTGAGACTATTAAAAGAGGCAAAGCATATAAAGAAGCGGGTGCAGATTGCTTATATCCTATCTTTTTAAAAGACAAAAAAGATATAAAAACAATTATCAAAGAAGTGGGTTTGCCTGTAAACATATTGTTACATGACGGAATTCCGGATTTTAATGAATTGAAAGAAATGGGTGTAGCAAGATTAAGCCTGGGAGGAAATTTTATAAAGTTTGCAATCAACGCCATGAAAAGAGTTGCAGAAAATTTATTGAATTATGAGGGAATGGAAGAAATTACCAACAACCCCATTACGACAGATTATTTGAATAAATTAATTTCTAAAAAATAAAAACGATGACAAAAAGAATTAACGTTTACAG
>JBDTJV010000351.1:0-4546 GCA_039935675.1 Ginsengibacter sp.
GAAAGATTAGTAGGACCAGGATGGCATGGTGTTACACAGAGGCATCAACCAGCCTGGATCATGAATTTTGTAACCAATACAGATGACATGATTGATAAAGATCCTAAAGCTCAGGCTATGTTGGAAATTTGTATGGTTCGTATGCCAAATCAAAACCTGACAGACGACCAGGCAAGAGAAATTCTTGAATTTATGCGGAAGAATGATGGAGTAAAATAAATTTTTTTCATTGTTTTAATATAGATTCCGGGTGTTGAGTAAATCACACCCGGTTTTTTTTGTCTTTATGCCGAAATGCCGTAGTGAATCAATAAATACAAACGATTTTTATTTTGTCCCAATTCCCGGGACTACATAAATCCATAGTCAAGTATACGTCTGAGATATTTTCTATCCTGGATAATCCAGGTAACCTCATAACTACCGGTATTGTCTTTGGAAAATAAATATAAATACACACGCTGACCAACTTTTGATACATAAACTGCATCTGTGGTGCGCTGCACGCCTTTATCCAAGTACGTAAAATTCAGATTGAACAGATCATTATAAACAGCAGGTGGAATTTCAACAGAAAATCCTCGCATATTTAATGTTACCGAAGTTATTTCCGTTTTAGGCAATTTTCCATAATTTCCATAGTAAGGTCTCCTGTCAATTCTTACAAGAAATTTATCATCATAAGATAATTTGTGTTTCGCGGGATCAAATGGCCCGATCTTGACCACCGCTTTAATTCCGTCACCTTCAAAAACGATAGAATCTCTGGTTAACGAAGTGTAGGGAATTTTTTCAAGTGTAGGAGCACCTACGCTTTCAGCAATGCCGGATAAAGTAAATGCAGCCAGTTCAGACCGGATATCTTTTGTATGAAAACGGTCAAAAGATTCCGTTTTTCTCCGGGCATCATCAGGCAGGTCATCATTCTGTGCATAGCAATTAGAAGTAAACAATAATGCAGAAGTAATTACCAGGAACGTTTTATAGAATTTCATCTTTTAGAAAAATTTTTATAGAAATCGTATGTTAGATCGAAATAAGGCTTAAAAAGGTTGCAATAAAGCAAAGTGAAAATCCGGTTCATTTGTTCGTTTACTGCAAAAACGATTAAGCCGCCCATTCTCCCAAACCTTCCCTGAGCACTGTCCAGTCGTCGGTAGTGCAATCAACAATAGTGGAAGGAATAATTCCGCCGGGGCCGCCATCGATTACAAAATCAACCAGGTTTCCAAATCTTTCATAAATAATTTCCGGGTCGGTAAGCTCTTCCGCAATTTCCCCTGGCAATGATGCACTTAATAAAGGTGTTTCCAATGCTGCCAGTATCGTTTGGCAGATCACGTTATCCGGTACACGCAGGCCAATTGTTTCTTTTTTACTTTTTAAAATTTTTGGCACCTCTTTGCTCGCAGGCAATATAAAAGTGTAAGGACCGGGCAGGCACAATTTTAATTTTCTGTAAAGAGGCGTATCGATACTTTTTGTATAATCGCTCAAATGGCTTAGATCTTTGCAAATGAAAGACAATTGCGATTTTTTGGGATCAACATTTTTTATCCTGCAGATACGTTCTACCGCTTTTGGATGATGAATTTCACATCCAAGTCCATAAATGGTATCAGTAGGATAAACAATAATTCCGCCATCTTTGAGGCATTCAATCACCTGGCTTATAAGCCGTGGTTGAGGGTTTTCAGGATGAATAGATAAGAGCATATCATAATCTTTGGTGAATTACGAAGATAATTTTATTTTAAATTTCTTGCATAGGTGTTAGCAGAATTAACTTATCAGCAGTAATGGAAACTCCAAAACAACCGACTGATTCCACTATTATCTTTTACATTTGCACCTTTAAAAAAAATAAAATTAATTATGGCAATAATCTCTTTCGGCTCGATGGCTTTTGACGCGATAGAAACTCCATTCGGTAAAATAGATAAAATTGTTGGGGGATCGGCTACTTATGTCGCTTATGCTGCCAGCCACCTGGCCCATCCTATCCAACAGATATCCATCATCGGCAATGATTTTCCGGAAGAAGAACTGGACGAATTAAAGAAACGTGGTGTAGATATTTCGGGTGTAGAGATTGTAAAAGACCAACCCTCTTTTTTCTGGAGCGGCAAATACCACCTGGATATGAATACCCGCGATACTTTGGTAACAGATCTCAACGTATTGGCAGGTTTTGATCCAAAAGTGCCTGAAAATTACCAGGGTACTGAATATTTAATGCTGGGAAATTTAATGCCAAGCCTGCAATTAAGCGTGATCGAACAATTAAAAACAAGGCCAAAGCTGATCGTATTGGATACCATGAATTTCTGGATGGAAACCGCCATGGAAGATCTGAAAAAAGTGTTATTAAAAGTAGATGTACTATTGATCAATGATAGCGAAGCCCGCCAATTGAGCGGCGAATATGCTTTAGTGAAATGTGCCAAACATATTTTACAAATTGGGCCAAAATTTTTGATCATTAAAAAGGGCGAACATGGCGCTTTGCTGTTTCATGAAGACCATGTGTTTTTTGCTCCCGCTTTGCCGTTAGAAAATGTTTTTGACCCAACCGGGGCCGGCGATGCCTTTGCCGGCGGATTTATTGGCCACCTTGCCCAGTCAAATGATATAAGTTTCGAAAATATGAAAACAGCCATCATTGTCGGTTCGGCCATGGCTAGTTTTTGTGTAGAAAAATTTGGCCCTCAAAAATTAAAGGAAATTTCAAAAGAAGATATTAATAAGCGGCTTGAAGAATTTGTTCAATTGGTCAATTTCAATATTTCCCTGGATTAACTTTCTTTATAAAAGTCTTTAATTTAAAAAAATGCTTGATTTAATTGTCCTTGTATTTCTTACCAGGGAAATCGGAAGGCTGGCTTTTCGTAAAGGATTAAAGCCTCTTACCTGGCGTATCTATAATGTGATCGGATGGCTTTTTTTTGAAACTATAGGGGTCATATTCGGATTTGCTATTTTTGGTAAAGACAATTTTATTTCCATCAACCTTATTGGATTTGCCTTCGCCATCACGAGTTACTTCCTGATAAATGCCCGTCTGAATAAATTACCGGATGTTGATCAGGATATTGATATTTTCGGTAAATAAGTTGATGGTTTTAAAACCAACCATTTGGCCTTATTTCAAGGATACTATTTCCTTTTTATGCTGCATTAAAATCTATTTATATGACTGATCTGATTAAAGAATTCAACGATTACCGTGAAAAAATGAACGAGGTTATTTTAAGTAAAAATAATCTCGTAATAAAACGCCTATGGAACCTGGACACCAATACTTATGAAGAAGGCACGATTGATAAAAAAACCAAGGAAATGCTTGGGCTTGTGGCCAGTATGGTATTAAGATGTGACGATTGCATCAAATATCACCTTGGAAAATCAAAGGAATTAGGAGTTACTACCGACCAGATGTACGAAATTTTTGCCGTAGCCAATATTGTAGGCGGCACAATCGTAATTCCTCACACCCGTCGGGCCGCCGAATATTGGGAAGAATTACAAAAGTAACCGACTTTTTCAACCAGCTATAATTTGGTTTAAAGCTCCCCTGGCAATCTTTACCTCGGGTAAATTGTTTATTTTTCTTTAATTTTAAACAATAAAAAATTAAAGTTATTCGTGCAGTTGTTTAGAAATATTTTTCTTACTGGTGAAAAGCGCAATTTTCGAAGACAGTTAAATAATGTACTCGGATTTTCTCCTACTAAGTTGAATTTATACCTTACCGCTCTGAGCCATCGTTCCATCAGGGAGGGTGCTGATGAAAATAATGAGCGCCTGGAATTCCTGGGAGATGCTGTGATCAGCTCTATTGTTGCGCATTACCTTTTTATGCGCTATCCGTATAAAGACGAAGGTTTTTTGACAGAAATGAGAAGTAAAATGGTAAACCGTAACCAATTGAACGATATCGCATTAAAGATCGGGCTGAAGAAAATCACTCTATTTAATCACCTTGACCAATCCTTAAAAGTTTCGCAGATCTTTGGAAATACTTTGGAAGCTTTGGCAGGTGCCGTTTTTCTTGATAAAGGATATCTCGTTACCCAAAAATGGGTAACGGAAAGAATCATAACTCCGCATCTTTTTATGCAGGACCTTGAGAACCTGGATATAAACCAAAAAAATAAATTGTACGGCTGGGCCAATAAAAACGGTAAAATATTGGAATTTGAAACCTTACACGAAAGTATTGAAAACGGAAGGAGATTGTTCACAATCGGCGCTATTATAGACGGTGTTTTAATTGCGGAAGCCAAGGCCTTTAATAAAAAAGATGCAAGCCAGGTAGCCGCTCAACTCGCCATGGAAAAATTAAATCTGTTATGAAATTTGGAATCATTGGAAGTGGAAGCTGGGGAACGGCACTTGCAAAAATCCTGACCGATAATAATAATTCCATCAATTGGTGGATCCGTAGCGATGAGAATATTCATAGTTTCAAAAACAGGCGGCACAATCCACAATACCTGCGAAACACATTTTTTGATACCGGCTTGATCCGGTTTTCTTCCAGTGC